>DASRZQ010000042.1:0-32101 GCA_035686205.1 Geobacteraceae bacterium | reverse complement strand
AAGGACGAAGGGGCTCAATATTCAGAGCCTGGTCAAGGAAGGCGATCCGGCCAAGATAATACCCAGCCTGGTCAGGGAGATGAATATCGATCTGCTCGTCATGCGCGCCCACGCCCACGAGGAATCGAAGCTGGAGCACCTGGAGGAAAGGCTGGAAAATCTGATCTTCGGGCGTAGCCATGAGAAGATAATCCGCAAAATGCCGTGTACGATCCTGCTGGTCAAATATTGACCTGAATTTGTGATTGCAGGAATCTGAATCCGTGGGCATGAAATCCTTCACTCGCTGCGGCTTTCATGCTCACGGATTCTGGACAGGAATTGTCTGTAGCCGCCCGGGCAGGGGACGACAATGAAAACGACAAACATTTTATCGGATGCCTTTGTGTGTTTCGGCGCGACCGGTGACCTCGCCTTCAAGAAGATATTTCCCGCTCTGCACGGCCTGGTCCGGCTGGGTCGTTTCGACGTTCCGATCATCGGTGTCGCCAAGTCCGGATGGAACCTCGAACAGTTCAAGGAGTACGCGAAAAGCAGCATCGAAAGCCACGGAGGCGTTGACGGCGAGTCACTCGAAAAGCTCTGCTCCCTGCTTCAATACATCGACGGTGACTACCGCGACCCTGAAACTTACGGCAAACTGTGCTCAATCCTCGGTGATGCCGAGCACCCCTTGTATTACCTGGCAATTCCGCCCAGCATGTTCGAGGTCGTTGTCGAAGGCCTCGCCGGTTCGCGATGCATCAGGGATCCGCGGGTCGTCGTCGAAAAGCCGTTCGGTCGCGACCTCGCTTCGGCCAGGGAGTTGAACGCTATACTCTCCACGGTGTTCGCCGAGACTTCGATTTTCAGGATAGATCATTTCCTCGGCAAGGAACCGGTACAGAATATCTACTATACCCGTTTCGCCAATTCCATTTTCGAACCTATCTGGAACCGCAACTACATTGCATGCGTGCAGATCACCATGGCCGAGGATTTCGGGGTGCAGGGACGCGGGAAATTCTACGAGGAAGTCGGTGCAATCCGCGATGTGCTGCAAAACCACCTTCTGGAAGTGGTGGCATGCCTGGCCATGGATGCTCCTTCGGTCGAAGACAGCGAGTCTTTCCGTGAAGAGAGCTCCAGGCTGCTGCGGGCCGTAAAGCCGCTGGACCCGGCCCACATCGTGCGCGGCCAGTTTCACGGCTACCGGGGGGAACCCGGAGTGGCTCCCGATTCGCGGGTGGAAACCTATGTCGCGGCAAAGCTCTTCATTGACAACTGGCGATGGGCCGGCGTCCCGTTTTACATACGTGCCGGGAAATGCCTGCCGGTAACATCCACAACGGTGACGGTCGAATTCAAGAGACCGCCGCGTGAGACATTCGGTGAAATCGTGCCCGCATTCTCCAATCATCTCCGCTTTCGTCTCAGCCCGGACGTGCTGATCGCCATGGGAATCAGGGTGAAAATACCGGGCGAATCGAGGGTGGGAGAAGACGTGGAACTCGTTGCGCTGCAGAACGAAGGCGAGGCGATGGGTCCCTACGAGCGTCTGCTCGGTGACGCCATGGCGGGAGACGCCTCGCTTTTCGCTTCGGAAAGGACCATCGAGGAGCAGTGGCGGATCGTTGACCCGGTAGTCGGCGGCGCGACACCGCTTTACTTCTATCACCCGAAAAGCTGGGGCCCCGCGGAGGCGGACCAGATCATAGCGGGGGACGGCGCCTGGTTCAACCCTGTGGCGCAGTACCGGCCCGGCAGTTGAAAAGTGTTCCCGGCTAACGGATGCCTTGCCTTTCACCTGAATCCGTGACGCCTGAACGCCTAGGCAAGTGGAATGCCGGGGTTTAAACGCCGCCGACGCCGTTCCATACCTGTTACGCCGGGTGAACTTCGCTGGGCGGTCTCAACCCGCGGGAATGCGAGAAACCGAGGGGTTCCGCGCGGTCGAAGTCGTGAAGGCGTCACGGATTCAGGACTATTCTACTTCGCGGAAATATCCTTTTTCATGTCAACATACTGTTCCTTTGTAATCTCTCCCCTCGCATACCTTTTGTCCAGGATGTCAAGGGCTGAACCTTCATGTTGAACGCGCTTTCCCCTTTGACCAGTTTCGACAATCCACAGTACCAGCAAGATTGCACAGGTAATAACGGCAATCCCCAAAATAACGCCTGACATTATCCACACCACGCGGTATTGAAATACGTATAGCGTGCCGTTTCCAATCATGTGACACCTTCCGTTCACCGCCCGGGCTATCTGGCGTTACGGTGAAACGGTTCCCGGATCCTGTCGAGAAACTGCCTGTGCCGCATGGCTGTGAAAGCGAGGTGATGATATATTTGTATTTTAGGGACCTGGTGACCGGGTTTTCCTTCTTTTCCTCGACTACATCGGGACCATATGATCAGCCATTTTCGCGCCTCGGCGCCGGTCAATCCCTCCGGACCGCAGCCCAAATCCGAATAAAGATCGGCTACTGTCTTGCTGCCGATGTCCGTTGTTCCAGACGTAGTGGATCTCATTCCAAATTCAGTTCAGACATTTTTCGGGTCCCGTCTATTCTTGATGACTCCGACACGGTCAATGATTTCAAACCGGTTAAGGTCGTAGAGCCCCCGCCTTCTATTTCACATGCTTTTTCATTTCGTCCAGCTGTTTTCTCATTTCCTGGAGTTGTTTGTAGTGCTGCCCCATCATGCCGCCGCCCTTCGGACCACCCATTTCCTGCATGATGCCGCCCATACGGTGCATCAGTTCAAACATCTGCCGCTGCTGGTCAGGGGTCATGTGACCCCGGCTGATCATATGGTTCATGTCCGACATCATTCCCGACATCATATCCATGTTGCGCATCATACCCGGCCCCATCATGTGCTGCCCGGACATCATTCCCTGTCCACCCATCATGTGCTGGCCTGAGCCGCCCTGCATCTGTGCCGTGGCAATTGTGCCGCACGTGATCAAAAGAATTGTCAGGATGGTGGATATTCCCTTTCTCATAAACAGCCTCCCTTTACGGAAATAATTGCTCACATATAAAACAGTATAGCATTGACAACCCATGTCAAATATACGGATATTTAATTACCGGACGCACAATGTCAATTTTTCGCTAATATATTCAGATTAACACCGACGCAATTTCAAAAGGTTCACGTAATGTCGAAACGGTTTCCCGGAAAAGAAGAAATCCGCGCATTCTATGATCGATTCGGGTCTATGCAGGACTGGCAGCGCTTTTATGAAGGGGCCGCAATCCGCGACCTGTTGCGCTATGGCCGATTTGATATCGCTTCGTCCGTGTTCGAGCTGGGATGTGGTACCGGTTCATTTGCACTTGGTCTTCTGCGACGGCATCTTCCGGAGACCGCATCTTACGTCGGGGTCGACATCAGCTCCACCATGGCCCGTCTGGCAGGGAAAAGGTTGGTTCCTTTCGCGGGTCGAGCCCGTATACTGCACACGGACGGTTCACTGCGTTTTGGCTTTCCGGACGGCTCGTTCGACCGGTTTGTTGCCGTTTACGTGCTGGATCTGCTGTCTCCGGACGAGATTGTGCAGGTCTTCGGCGAAGCATATCGCCTGTTGAGGAATGAGGGCCGGATCTGTCTCGTCAGCCTGACGTTCGGGCAAACAGTCTTATCGAGAACCGTTACATGGATATGGAAAGGAATCCACAATCTCAATCCGCTGCTGGTCGGGGGATGCCGACCTCTGAAACTCAGAAGATTCCTCGAAGAAGAATGCTGGAATATCAGTCATCACAAATTCGTAAATGTGATGGGTATCGCGTCGGAAATCGTTGTAGCGGTGAAAATAACTGGTAAACTTCAACATCATGAAAATTCCGGAGTCAGTCCATGGGTCCTGTTGAACAGCGACAACAAAAGACTTTCGGGCCATTGACATTATTGCTTCTGTCAATCCTGGTCGGGGTGATTGCAGGTCTGGGAGCCGTAGTATTTCGCGGGCTCATTGCTCTGTTCCACAATCTCCTGTTCCTCGGGAAATTCTCGGTTGTTTACGATGCCAACATCCATACCCCGGCCAGCCCGTGGGGTCCGTTCGTCATCCTTGTGCCGGTTGTCGGCGCGACGGGGGTCGCGTTCCTGGTCAAGAACTTTGCCCCGGAAGCGAAGGGCCACGGCGTCCCGGAGGTCATGGACGCGATTCATTACCAGAAAGGCGCCATCCGCCCCGTTGTGGCGGTCATCAAATCTCTCGCCTCGGCCCTTTCCATCGGCAGTGGCGGCTCCGTCGGCCGTGAAGGCCCGATCATCCAGATCGGTTCCGCCTTCGGCTCGACTGTCGGACAGATCCTCAGGATGCGGCCGTACGAACGTATTATAATGATAGCTGCCGGCGCAGGAGGCGGCATCGCAGCAACATTCAACACACCTGTGGGGGGGATGCTTTTCGCTGTGGAACTGCTGCTGCAGGAAGTGAGTGTGAAGACCCTCGTTCCCGTAGCCGTCTCGACGGTCACCGCCACCTACATAGGGCAGATCTTCTTCGGAGCGCACCCATCATTCGTCATCCCCGCGTTCGAAACGCCATATTTTCAGACTTACAGCCCGATAGTGCTTCTTACCTACGTGGGCCTCGGAGGAATAACAGGGCTCGCCTCGACCATTTTCATCAGGTCTATTTATTTCTTCGAGGACTATTTCGAACTACGGGTGAAGGGCGGTTATTATGTCCGTCATCTGCTCGGAATGTCCGTCGTCGGGGCTATCATATACCTTTGCATGGCGCTGTTCGGCCACTATTATATCGAGGGGGTCGGCTACTCCACCATCCAGGAAATCCTGTCCGGGATGCGTATCCCCCTTTACCTTCTGCTTGTTATCTTCCTTCTGAAGCTGCTTGCCACATCCCTCACCCTCGGCTCCGGCGGCTCCGGGGGGATTTTTTCCCCTTCACTGTTTCTGGGAGCGACAATAGGAGGGGCATACGGCCTGGTCCTTGCCGGATTTTTTCCGCAATTGCCGATCAGTCCTCCTGCATTCGCGGTGGCAGGCATGGCCGGCATGGTCGGGGGAGTAACGGGAGCGGCAATGACTTCCATCGTCATGATTTTCGAGATGACGCTCGATTACAGCGTAGTTCTTCCCATGACGATTACCGTCGCGCTCAGTTACGGGATCAGGAAGATGCTGTCGCGGGAGAGCATCTATACCCAGAAGCTTGCCCGCCGCGGTCATGCTATCCCCGATTCTCTCCGCACGAGCCTCATACAGGTGAAGCGCGCGGGTAATATCATGGATACCCGCTTCAAGATCGTGCCTGCTTCCCTGACGCTCGCGGAGCTGGCGGGGCAAGGAAGCCTGAAGGATATTTCGGTTATTTATTTTCTCGTGGAAGACGAAGATGGAATAACCGGTCTGGTTAATAGAGAATCGGCTTTGACAAGCCTGAAACACCGCAGGGAAACGGAGAAGCTGGGAGACATCGCGAAGAAAGATTATCTGGCCGTAACGGAGAGAACTTCTGTTTTAAGACTCTTTTCCAGGATATTTGCCCATGAAATTTCGTTCGTTCTGGTCTTGTCGGAAGGGACGAAGCCATCGGCCGGGAATGTCCTCGGATTGATTACCAAGGAAAGGCTTGCGGATTTCGTTACGGAAGCCGCCGAGCAGTTCCCGCCGTGATGCTGTCATCCCCGGTTCTTTCTTCTTTCAGGCCCCGCATAACTGCCGCCGTCACCTCTTAACGGGTCATGGCCGACCCTCACCCAGCCATCGGAACGGCGAAATGCGATTATTCCGCGCGTTTTGATCAGTTCATCGAGTCTTTCAGCCTCGACCAACCCGTAACTGACATCGAAATAAATAACCTGAATTTTCAAAACGTCATCTCTTGCATTGGCGGTCTGTCCTTCGCCGAGAAATTTCGCGGTACTTCCCCTTCGGCACTCCCCCAGATCAATTACGCTGACTTGGGCTGAAAAAAAAGGGGCGAAGGGGATTCGCCCCTGCCAGATAAGGAGGGACTGGCATCAAATTTCACTAGCCGTGCCAGGCATACTTTTTTCATCCTTCCGTGCTCTAAGCCTGCTAAATCCTGATGTGAAAACCTTGGAATTTGATTTCTGCACAAATTATTGGTATACAAATTACAGACTTTGATTCCCAAATGCAAGTGAATTTTGCGGACTCGAGTTTGCTGTCAACCCCGAAGTCAAGACCGCAATATTTCAATGCCGAATTCGGCCGCGAATGGCTTGGGGAAGTCAAAACATTTTTTGTTCGGAGGAAATGCCAGGTGAACATTAACGCAAGGGAGAAAATATGGATTTTCGATTTTGATGGAACCCTCGCGCCGATAGTACCGGAACGGTCAAAGGCGGAACTCCATCCGGAATGCAGGAATATGCTAAATAATTTGATTCGGTATCCCATGAATCATGTGGCGGTGTTGTCGAGCAGGAAGCTTGATGACCTCACGCCGCGGATCCCCGTCGACGGCCTGTTTCTCGGTGGCGGCAGCGGAACTGAATGGCAGGTGCCGGGAGGACACCGCTTTGCCCTTACAGGGGAGGCCGCGGAGACACTGGCATCACGTCGCAATAGACTGCTCCCCCAAATACATGCGCTGGCCAATCTGCCGGGGGTCGATATCGAGGACAAAGACTGGTCGGTTGCTCTGCATACCCGCCATGCGCAAGAGTCTTCCCGCATCGAACTCCACAAGAGGCTGACCATCTGGCAGGAGGACATAAATGTCCGCATCTTCCGGGGTCCGGAAGTGTTCGAAATTCAGTTCTTTCCCCACATGAGCAAATCTTACGGTGTGCGCATCCTTTGCAAATTCATGAAATTCGCGCCAAAAGAGGGTTCGCTCTTTTATGCCGGAGATGACGAAAACGACGCTGTTGCCATGCGCTTGGTAATCCGGCTGGGGGGTACAGCCGTCACGGTGGGGGAAAGACCGTTGATACCTGCTTCGACGGTCGTGAAAACCCAGCGGGAGCTGGCCGAGAAGGTTGGAATACTGGCAGCTCTTGCAACAGGTTAAAAAGTAAGGGAGTAAATATTCATGCGTCTTTCTCTTCGATTCATACTGCCTCTTGCCGTGGTGCTTGTCCTGATCGCCTATGCGGTCGTTCCGCTGGTGGACAACCTCACGGAACGATGGTTCATACGCGACCTGGACATGCGCTCCGCATTGATCGCCAGCTCAATGCGGGAGCCCCTGATCGATAAGCTCCAGACCAACAATACCGCAAAATTGGTCAGTTATTTCAACAGGATCATCCAGGATGAGCGATTGTTCGCCATCGGATTCTGCGACATTACAAACAGCACTCTGATCTGCACCAAAACCTTCCCCAAAGAGCTCGGATGTGAATCCATCCGCACATTGGAAGGAAAGCACACCCGCGTCTTGCAAAGCAGTCGAAGGGGACTGCACGTTACGATCGAACCGATCGAATCGGAGGGGACGGTTATCGGCAAACTCGTTTTCGTCCATGACATGGGCTTCATCCAGCGCCGCAGTACCGAAACCCGGAAATTCGTATTCTATTTCTTTGTGGCTCTGGGCTGCATCATATCCATGCTGACCGTAGCAATAGCCCACATGAGCAGACGTGGCTGGATCGAGGGTACCCGGCAATTGCTGCGGGGTGAAGGTTACAAGCGGTCGGATGGGAAGCGTATCCCTACCACTCCTGAGCTGCAACCCATCGCTCGCGACCTGCGCACACTGATCCGGGAACTGGAAGGCGAGTACCGACCGAGGGACGAGAGCCAGGTCACCTGGTCGCCAGAGGCCCTTCGTACCATTCTGAAGCGGGAACTGCGGGGCGAGGAGATACTGGTCGTCTCCAACCGGGAGCCCTATATCCATGTTAAACGGGAGAACCGGATCGAGGTGCAGCGGCCCGCCAGCGGCCTGGTGACGTCACTGGAGCCAATCATGCGCGCCTGTTCCGGCACATGGATCGCCCACGGCGCCGGGTCGGCGGACCGGGAAACTGTTGACGGCAGGGACCGGGTAGCGGTTCCTCCTGATAACCCCTCTTACAACATCCGTCGCCTCTGGCTGAGTGCAGATGAGGAAAAGGGCTACTATTACGGATTTGCCAATGAAGGTCTGTGGCCGCTCTGTCACATCGCCCACGTGCGCCCCACGTTCCGGGCCTCCGACTGGGAGCAGTATGTGGCGGTCAACGGGAAGTTCGCCCAGGCCGTGGTAGACGAATCGGGCACCGACAATCCGATCGTTCTGGTCCAGGACTATCACCTGGCTCTGTTACCGCGCATGATACGGGAGAGACTGCCCAACGCCACCATCATTACTTTCTGGCATATTCCCTGGCCGAATCCGGAGTCGTTCGCGATCTGCCCCTGGCACGCCCAACTGCTGGAAGGTCTGCTTGGGAGCAGCATCCTGGGGTTTCACACCCAGTTCCACTGCAACAACTTCCTTGATACCGTGGACCGCATACTGGAGGCGAGGGTCGACCGGGAGACCTTTACCGTTTCACACGGGGGGCAGCCCACCGCTGTCCACCGCTACCCCATATCAATCGACTGGCCCCCTTCGCCCGAATTCACCGTCAAGCCGGTGGAAACCTGCCGCATGGAGATACGCGAGCGTCTGGGAGTAGCGGCCGACCACACATTGGGGATTGGAGTTGACCGCCTCGACTACACCAAGGGAATCTTGGAACGATTCATGGCGGTTGAGCGGTTACTGGAGTTGCAACCCGAATGGATAGGACGCTTCTCCTTCATCCAGATCGCGGCTCCGAGTCGTTCCAGCATTGGGCAGTATCAGGAATTCCAGACCCAGGTCAGGGCCACGGCTGCCAGTATAAACGAGCGCTTCGGCAGTGGAGGGTACCTGCCGATCATCCTGAAGGTGGAACACCATGAGCATTGGGATGTCTACGAATACTACCGCGGTGTAGATCTCTGTTTCGTGAGCAGTCTCCATGACGGCATGAATCTTGTCGCAAAGGAATTCCTGGCCGCGCGGGATGACGGCCGGGGCGTGCTGATCCTGAGCCAGTTCACCGGCGCCTCCCGTGAGTTGCCGGAGGCGCTTATCGTTAATCCGTACGATATCGACCAGTGCGCCGCCTCGCTGCATCTTGCCCTTACGATGTCGACCGCGGAGCAGCGGGACAGGATGCGTATCATGCGCGGCCTTATCAGTGAATTCAACGTATACCGCTGGGCCGGGCGCATGCTGCTGGACGCAGCGGTCATGCGCCGGCGGGGAAGAGTTTTGGCTCGTACGATGGCGGATTGAGCCGGTAATGAACAATCGCCCCGACAGTAATTATATTTACGGAGACCTGCTCCTGTGCGAGTTTCTCAAGTTCAAACCGTATCTCGGCAATCTGGTGTATGCCTAAGATGACGGAAACGAGCCATGGCCAGCGTTTCGTCGGCCGTCCGGGAGAGACCGCCATAACAGTGGGGAAACTCTCTCTTATCTCTTCTTCCATACCGGTGAAGGATCGGGAGGACGTTGCCCTTTAGTTTTACGGGATTATGTCCGCATAGAGTACTATTACAACAAATGCACACACGTGTTTGTCGTTTACCGTACGGAGAAAGGATGTATAATTTTTTATCATATCCTGCGACCGCGTCTCTTTTCCGCGAACCCGGTTTCTGCCTGACAATTGATGTGGTTATTCCCGAATGAAACTAACAGCAGTAAATGGTTGTTGTTCGGTATGGGTTCGAAGACGAGGCGCCATTCCTTCGCCGCAGAGTGTTATCGGAGATTTGCAGCTTATGGACAGAGTGATCTCACGGATATACCTGATAATCAAACATTGGCGCGCGGAAAAAATCGCTGCCATAGATCACCAGAGGATCGTCAAACAGGTCAGTTCCGAAGTCGAAATTTCCGGCGGATACTTTCTTATTCTGACACTCGCTAACCTGATAGCGCTCTGCGGATTGATCATGGACAGCTCCCCGGTAATAATCGGCGCTATGCTTATTTCTCCCCTCATGGGGCCGTTTCTCAGCTTCGGCTTTGCCTTTATCACGGGGAACAGGGAAATCTGGAGGAGCTCCGTCAAAAAGATCACCGTCAGTGTCCTGCTCACTATAGTGGTCGCAGCCGCAGCCACTTACATATCGCCGCTGAAAGACCCGACCGGCGAAATACTCTCCCGCATAAAACCTAACCTGTATGACCTTGCAATTGCCTTCCTGGCCGGCATGGCGGGAGCGAGCGCGATATGCACGAGACAGTATTATCTTACGATCGTGCCCGGCGTTGCCATAGCCACGGCGGTCATTCCTCCGTTGAGCGTGGCGGGTTTCGGCGCGGGGACCGGCAGCTTCCAGATTTTCAGCGGGGGATTCCTGCTCTTTTTTACCAACTTCGTCGCCATAATCATTTCCACGTGCATGGTTTTTCATTTTTACGATTTCAGACCGTCCATCTACTCGCATTATGAGCAAGCACGCCTGAAAAGGAGAATCGCATTCCTTTCCGCGATCCTGATCCTTATCTCCATCCCGCTGGCTTACACCCTTCACAAAAGTATCGCGGAAATCAGGTTGAAAGCAACTATTGAGGATAAATTGAGGCAGGAACTGGACAGGGAACAACATTCCCATCTCGCGAGATTCTCCTATACACAGCAAAAGAATGGCGAATTGACAATAACCGCCGTAGTCAATACTGTAGCATACTATAGGGATACCGACATCAAAACAGCGGAAAACGAACTGTCGAAATCCCTGCGGTGCAAGGTCAGCCTTGATCTGGAACAGATCAAGGTCCAGTCCGGCGGTCTCCGGGAAGAACTGCTGCCCAAGCAGGCAGTCCAGGCGTTACCTCCGCCCAAGCCGTCATGGGAAATAATCCGGGATTTGCGGCAAACCGTCCTGACGGCAGTGGGCCAGTCGGCGAAAAGAATCGATAATATTATTTCTCCGGCGCAGGTTGCCGGTTTTTCGGCCGGATTCGATGCAAATTCGGAGGCGTTGTCGGTGTCCCTTACAATCAGGCGGGACATGCCCTTTTCCGATACGGAAACACTCTGGCTGCAAAGGACGATGGCAGAAGATCTGAATCTTCCCGTGGCCCTTCGGATTGAGACGGTTCCCTTCGTTCCGCCCCTCGT
This sequence comes from Geobacteraceae bacterium, assembly GCA_035686205.1. Classification (GTDB taxonomy): domain Bacteria; phylum Desulfobacterota; class Desulfuromonadia; order Geobacterales; family Geobacteraceae; genus CAIWTU01. Next base: position 21,006 of record DASRZQ010000042.1, on the reverse strand, counting down.
TTTCATACCGGGAGATTCCACGGTAACGGCAGGGATGAAAAATAGCATTCTGTCCTTAAAAGGCGTTTATGCCGCCGATCCAAAAGCGCTGATCAAAGTGGAAGCATACCAGGTGTCGAGCGAGAGAAGCAGGAGGGCGCTTTCCGCAAAGCGGCTGGAGCAAATAACCGATATCCTGGAAAAGGAATGTAACATACCCCCTGATCGGATCATGACATCAATAAACGTCAAAAAAATGCCCGCGCCCACAGTTAAAATCACGGTTCTGCCAGGCGGGAAACCGGGCTAGTCATTCCTGTCGTCTTATGGTGATTTTATGGGTTTGTTCGAAATATCCGCGATCCTGATAGTGCTCACAGCGGTTTTCAGTTTCGTAAACTATCGCACTATCCGTCTGCCGACGACCATTGGAGTAATGGTCATCGCCCTGCTGGTTTCGCTGGGTTTGATTGCGTTGAACGCAATCGGCATTGGCATCGGACACCAGCAGGCCACAATACTTGTGTCGGGCATCGATTTCAACGAAGCCCTTCTGCACGGCATGCTCGCCTTCCTGCTGTTTGCCGGTGCGCTGCATATCAACGTGAGCGAACTGGCAAGCCAGAAATGGGATGTGCTTGTCCTTTCGACGGCCGGCGTGGCGTCTTCGACATTCATCATCAGCGGGATCGCTTGGTGGATGCTGAAATTCCTGGGCATACCGCTGCCGTTCCTATTTTGCCTTCTTTTCGGAGCGCTCATCTCCCCCACGGATCCGGTTGCGGTGCTGGGTGTCATAAAAACAGCAGGCGTTCCAAAGAGTCTGGAAACGAAAATTGCCGGAGAATCCCTGTTTAACGACGGCGTAGGTGTCGTGGTATTTATGACCCTTTTTGCCCTGGCCAGAGGGGGAAACCACGTGTCAGTCGGAAATGTCGTGACATTGTTTCTCGAAGAGGCGGTCGGCGGTATCGCTCTTGGTCTGATCCTAGGTTATGTAACGTTCCAGATGCTCAAGAGGGTTGATAACTACCAGATTGAAATCCTGCTAACCCTGGCGGCAGTTATGGGTGGAAGCGTCTTGGCCGATGAGCTGGGTACGTCCGGGCCTCTCGCCGTTGTAGTAACCGGGTTGCTTATCGGCAGCCATGGACGGGCGTCTGCCATGTCGGACTCAACACGCGAACACCTGGACAAATTCTGGCAACTGATTGACGAAATCCTGAATGCGGTCCTGTTCATGCTGATCGGACTCGAAGTGCTGGCCATGTCTTTTACCGTGACATTTCTGATCGCTGGCCTTTTGGCAATTCCTGTCGTATTGCTGGCACGCGGGCTTAGCGTTGCCGGCATTGTCAGTATTTTGAAAATGCGGCGGGCATTTACCCATGGAGCAGTCAGAATCATCACCTGGTCGGGGTTACGTGGGGGTCTCTCGGTGGCCATGGCTTTGTCCCTTTCTAAGCCTCAACGAGACGTTATCCTTGCAATGACTTATATTATCGTCATTTTTTCAATTATCATCCAGGGGCTAACAGTCGAAAAACTAGCAAAAAGGATTTTGGCCGGTAAAACGGGGAAACTGAAATCTGATTAAAGGCTCGAAAGTGACTTTATCCACTTCAGAAAAAAATTCTGATCGGGAAAAACCTGACGGGGGCAAAAAGGACTCAGTACCCCGCGAACTCCAGGACAAGCAGTTTTACATGACCTGCCTGGCCGTGCTTGGAGTAGTGTACGGCGACATCGGCACCCAAAAGCTGTGATTTGCGCCGGCAGTCTCCCAAGACATTTCCCCGATTTGCAGGTTGGACCACTTCTTTTCCAGGGCGTTTCGCCATTCGACCAGTTCCGCGCCCGCCTTGCCATTCTCAGCCGCCTGCGCCAGGTATGACCGGGCGCCGGTATAAATAATTTGGTCACATATTCGCGCACCGCCCGGTTGGCTGAAAACCGTGACGTCAGCCGGGCCATGCTCTCACGCATGCGCGCAACCCAGCCGCCCACAACACCGTTTTTGTCCCGGCAGTAAAATTCGTGGATCACCTCCTGTTCGAGGAGCATAAAGAGCTGTTCGGCCTCGGCTGCGAGCCAGCCGGCACATACATGCCGGTTGGAGTGCCGTGGGACTTCCAAACAACGGAGCATATCGACAAGTCCCATGAAATGTCATTTGTCCTGTTCCTGCCGGACGGTACCTCGGCGACAGCCGCAAGTGTGCGATACCGGAATGCTTATTTGCGAACACGCTCTTAATGTATTGTCGCAGCTTGGGGGGACTTGGTTTGCATATAAGGCTTGCATATGAAAGGAGAAAATTTTTCGGGCGGGATCGGCAGGCTGAAATAATGCCCCTGCATTTTCGAGCAGTTGAGGTTATAAAGGAAGCGCAGCTGCTCCTCGTCTTCAACCCCCTCGGCAATGACATTCAGCCTGAGGCTTCTCGCCATGGTGATTATCGCCCTCGCTATCGCCGAATCGTCGGGATTGACGGTGATGTCGCTGACGAAGGACTGGTCGATCTTCAGGGTATGAATGGGAAGTTTTTTTATGTAAGAAAGAGAGGAATAGCCGGTGCCGAAATCATCGATGGAAATGTGCACCCCCAGATCGCTCAGCCGGCGCAGGGTGCGGATGACTCTCTCCATGTCCTGAAGCAGCATTTCTTCCGTCACTTCAAGTTCGAGCCAGCGGGGCGCAAGCCTCGTTTCGCGAAGGACGCTTTCAACCATTTCCACCAGATTATCGCTCTGCACCTGGCGTGGTGACAAATTCACGGCAACCCGCTGGTGGGGATACCTGGCGGCCTGCCATGCCTTGTTCTGGGCACAGGCCGTCCGAAGGACCCACTCGCCAAGCGTTATGACCAGTCCCGTTTCCTCCGCCAGGCGGATGAACTGTTTCGGCAGGAGAAGGCCCAGTTCCGGATGCTGCCAGCGAAGCAGCGCTTCGGCGCTGAAAATCCTGCCGGTCCTGACATTTACCTCGGGCTGGTAGTTGAGGAAAAACTCACCCCTCTGCTGAGCCGTGCGAAGGCTGTTTTCCATGTCGTGCCTCCAGGCGGCCTGCTCGTCCATCGAAGGGTTGTAAAGGTGGAAACGGTTCCGTCCCTGTTCTTTTGCGCAATACATGGCCATATCTGCGTTCTTGATCAGAGTTTCCCCGTCGGCTCCGTCGTTCGGAAAGAGGCTGATGCCGATGCACGTGCCGATAAACAGTTCGTGTCCGGGGATAACGAAAGCAAGGGCGAAGGAGTCGATGATCTTCCTGGCGACATTTACCGCTTCCTGCACGGAATCGAGGTCCGGCAGGAGAACGATGAACTCGTCGCCTCCCCGGCGGGAAACCATATCCTCGTCACGGCGGCAACACTGCTTGAGCCGGAGAGCCACGGCCTGCAGGAGCTGGTCTCCGACGGCATGCCCGAGGGTATCGTTGATGACCTTGAACCTGTCGAGATCGAGAAAAAGCACCGCCAGCAGTCTTTTGTGCCGTTGCGCGTGCGCCAGCGACTGGTTGAGGATCTCCTTGAATAACTGCCGGTTGGGAAGTCCGGTAAGGGGGTCGTAATAGGCTATCTGCAGAATATACTCGTTTTGCCGCCGGAGTTGTCTCTCCATCAGTATGTCGTTTAGCGATTGTTCAATTGCTCCAGTGAGCTTTTCGGTCTTGATCGGCTTCATCACATAGTAGTTGATGCCAAGGTTGATGCTTTCCACAAGGGAATCCACGTCGCCGAATGCCGTTATTAGGATAATTCTGGCACCCTTGTCCAGGGCCTTTATCCTCCTGGCCATCTCGATGCCGTCCATTACAGGCATCTGGATGTCGGTGAGAATGAGGTCGGGACGAAGTTCGGTATATAAGTCGAGTCCTTCCCGGCCGTTTTCGGCCAGAACAAGCCTGAACTGTGGAAACCTGCGGGAAATCAGTAGCGCAACGAGCTTGCGGACGGCCTCGTTGTCTTCCACGTACAGAAGCGTTATCGAGTTTTTTTCGTCGACAGAAGTGGCCACGGCAACCCTTCCCCCGGATTCGCCTGTACGCCTTAAGCGTCGGCCATGATTCACCGGCGTTAATTCCGACGGACTCTCCGGGCAGTTTTTTCAAGAACCGGTCAAGCAAAACATATTTAAAAAGTAACATGTTTATAACAAGTATAAAACATATTTATACAAAACAAAGAACGAACCAGGGAATCCGTACGCATCGCGCATCCATTAAGTTTTCACCAGACGCTGCGCCATGGGGAATGACCCGTTTCGGCACCATTAAACGACCAACTCACACCCTTGACACTTTTCGCGGCAACTGATAGGTTTAACCTTGCGAAAAAGGATAAACCAAGTGACGGAAAGAAGGACTGATTTGGAATCGGATGTTAAGGACAATTGTGATTTCACGGTAAAAAAAAGCCTGTTTAAGGGTATTTTCTCCATGTTGCTGGGTGCATCAGGAGTTGCTCTGTTTTTTTACGTAGGATATGATCTTCTGTATGGCCTGTCCGAGGACCTCGCCGCCGGCGGACATGCGACACACGTGGTTTTCATAACGATCAAGGCAACGGCCCTGGTAACCGCCGCCTTGATAATGCTGTTCATGTCTTTTCTGATAGTTTTGTTCTGGTCGAAAGATACGCTTGTCACATTCGGTGAAATCAGAAAGCAAAGGAGCGGCTGGGTCACGGTCTCCTACAACGGCAAACCGTACAAGATATTCAAAATGGTATTTGGATTGACCTACCTTGTACCCATCAACAAAACCGGAATTACGGTCATGCCGACATACAACCTGATTCCGGCAAACCCGCACGCTTTTGCCCACGCCTTTATCAGGGTAACTACCAGCTTTGCGACTAAAATTATCAGACTTGCCAAGTCGCATCTCGATTAATGGCCTTCTTTTTTTATTTGCTTTCCACATAAATTGATCCCCGTTTTTGCGGAAAATGTGACCTGGAAAATGTGTATTCAGTAATAAATTATCTCTTTTTAAGAGGCAGTTTATTGCCGTGAAATGTGCACAAATTTTTTGCAAAAAGCCAGAAATTCAATAATTCCGGACGCATCTTTTTTTATCGAGGGTTTTTTTCAACAGAGATATTCACAGCTTTTGTGGAAGCGGATAAGCTGTATACAAGGATTCCCGTCTTTCGCCCGCAAAGTTATCAACTTTCTTGGATTTTTCTGTTAAAAACGACAAATCCTTGACATGATCCTGATTTTTTCCGAGCCGTCCCAATCTTTCCCTCTCGACTTGCCCGCCCTAATCGGTTACTATTCATTTTGTGAAGACAATGCTTTTTTTGATATATGCACTGGAACTGGTCGTCGGTTATTCACTCAGATACATTAACCTTCGCCATTTGAAGATCCATGGATCGGAAGTGCCCGCAAATTTCGCCGGCTCCATTGATCCCGACACCTTGCGCAAAACCTCCGAGTACACTTTCGAGCAAAGCCGCGTCGGGCTTATCGAGTCAATTGCGGACAACATACTCCTCGTGATTTTCCTGTTCGGCGGCCTTATGGCAGTTTATGACCGCTGGATCGGGTCCGTAACAAATTCATTAATAACATGCGGTATCCTGTTTTTCCTTGTCATCTATCTCGCGCAGTCGTTTCTGGAAATACCCTTCAGCCTTTACCAGACCTTTCGCATCGAGAATCGCTACGGCTTCAATACCATGACAATCAGGCTCTGGATCACCGATTTTCTCAAATCGGCTGTGATTTCTATCATTTTGATTGCCCTGCTTACCGGAGGGGCTTTTCTTCTCATAAGGCTGAGCCCGGACCTCTGGTGGCTGTGGGTGTGGCTTTTTTTCGCCGTGGTCACCCTGTTTCTCATGTACATATCCCCATATGTAATAGAGCCGCTTTTCTTCAAGTTCAAGCCGGTTAGCAAGGAAGGTCTGGAAGACGACATCCGTGACCTGTTGGGGAAGGCGGGGCTTGAAATAAGCCGGGTGATGGAGGTCGACGCCTCCCGGCGAAGCCGCCACTCCAACGCCTATTTCACCGGGATCGGCAGGGTGAAGCGCATAGTCCTGTACGACACTCTCCTGGAGCAGATGGATAACCGTGAGATACTTGCCATACTCGCCCATGAAGCGGGGCACTGGAAGAATCACCATATAGTGAAGCGGCTGGTTCTTACCGAGGTGGGGAGCCTGGCAGTCCTCTACGCGGCCTTCCGGCTTTTGGGATGGAACGGCCTTCCCGGGCTGATCGGCCTGGAAAACGCCTCTTTGCCAGCGCAGCTGGTGATCCTCGGTTTCCTGGGCTCGCTGCTCGGTTTTTTTCTGACCCCGCTCGGCAGCTGGCTGTCCAGAAGGCATGAATGGCAAGCCGACCGGTTCGCCTCGGAGCTTTCAGGGACTCCCGACGCCCTTGCTTCGGCCCTGATCAAGCTCACTAGGGAAAACCTGTCAAACCTGCATCCGCATCCCCTTTACGCAAAAATATATTACTCCCACCCACCGATGGTTGAGAGGGTGGGCCGTCTGCTTGAGCGTCAAATACACCCACGTCCCTGACCATCCTCATGCTGACCTCTCTAGCAACTGATTGACACTATCCAGGAAAGTCTTGGCGGAAAACGGTTTTGCTATGAAATTGACATCTTCTGCCGAATTTCCGCAAGCCAGAGGAACCTTGTTGGTATAGCCGGACATGAAAAGCACTTTGATTTGCGGCTGCAACTGCAGCAGCTGCATGTACAGCTCCGGACCGTTCATCTTGGGCATGACGACATCGGAAACCAACAGATCGATTGAATTATGATGCTTCCTGATCCGAGACAAGGCCGCTTCGGGATCATCCGCGGCAATAACGGTAAGGCCCTGGCCTGTCAGAAGCTCACGCGCAATTTCCAGCACCATTGGATTGTCTTCAACAAGCAGGACAGTGCCGACGGCAGTCCGGCTCGCCAAGTCTGTTTTGAGCGGCTGTGCACCGGAGTTTTCCCTGATCTCAGCCTCCGGCAGGAAAATGCGGAAAATGGTACCTCGGCCCTGCCTGCTCTCCAGCTCGATGTACCCTCCGTGCTGCTTTACGATCCCGTAGACAGTCGACAGACCGAGCCCGGTACCTTGGCCCGCGGGTTTCGTGCTGAAGAACGGATCGAAGATCTGTCCGATGACGGAGTCATCCATGCCGCAGCCATCATCGGCGAATGTCAGAATTATAAAATTCCCGGAACCGTTGTCTGCATTCGGGTCACATGACCGGCTCTCTGTCTTGACTCGTCCGGTACCGATGGTGATTGTACCGGTGCCGGCAATGGCATCCTGGGCATTTACCGCCAGGTTGAGCAGTATCTGCTCTATCTGGGTACGGTTGGCAAGCACGGGGCATTCCTCCACGCACAAAATGTTTCTTATGTCGATGTTTTCACGGATGGTCCGACGCAGAATTGACATGAAGTTTCCGACTATCTCGTTCAGATCATGCCTTTTGGCGTCGATCGCCTGCTTGCTGCTGAAGCTCAGGATTTGCTTCACCAGTTCGGCCGCCTTCCCGGCTGCATTACAGATTATTGAGGCTCGCCTGTATATGGGATCATCAGGGGATGCACTGGTCATGATCAACTCCCCGGCACCTATGATCGGCGTCAGAAGATTATTGAAGTCGTGAGCGATGCCCCCGGCAAGAAGTCCGATGCTTTCGAGCTTCTGCCGTTGCATGTTTTGCTGCTGCAGCTGACGGCGTTCTGTAATATCTTGCCCGACACAGAGGATTTCGGTAATTTCCCCGTGGGAATTACAGATCGGTTTTGTCGACCAGCTGATCCAGGCACGCCTGCCGTCAGCGCAAACGCTTTCACGTTCGTTCAACCGGTAGGGGTCCGAGGCTGAACCGGTTGATTGCGGAGGCGTGGCATGAATGCCGCCGGTACCGGTTTCCGGATCCAGGATGCACGCGATATTCATGCCGATCATTTCGTCGCGGTTATATCCGAAAAACAGTTCGGCATACTCGTTGACAAAGGTTATCCCGCCGGATTGCGTCATCCTGAGAATGATGCAATTGACATGCTCGACAAGCTCACCATATCTCTTTTCGCTGCAAAAGAGTGCGTCCTGAGCGGCGATTGTCTCTTCAAGCTGCCTCCGCAGCTTCTCTTCAGTTGCCGCGAGATCCGTGTTGCTTTTCAGGAGATCTTTTTCCGTGCGCATCCGCTCGGCTATTTCGTGTTCCATTTTCAGGTTCAGCACCTTCAGGCGCTCCTGTTCCCGCAGATAGGTGCTGAGAACCACCCAAAGCACCAGGATGATCGACAGGGAACTGATGGTCATGCCGGTAATCAGGTCCGCGGTGCGGTCGAAAGAGTTTTTGTATGGAGTGACAAGCCAGGGAAAACGATATGAAAGGACGATCAGCAGGCAGCCATCGGTAACGATACCCACAATAGTAATCCATCGCTTCCGGTTGCGAAATACGATAAGGGGATACATGCATATCGGAAAGAAAAAGTAGGGCACGCTCCCGTCGTTCCCCCCGTTCAAAAACCAGGATGAATTGACGGTTAACAGCAGAATCACCAGCAAGGTTTTGCTGTTGTGTTTCCCCTGGACGGAGGCTCGGTACAGAACGAAGGATACACCGCCCAGTATGGCAATGGGAATGTTTACTACCGGCGAGATGTTCTGAAGAAAATTCGCCGGTATAAGGACAATAAAAACCAGTAGGGAGATAGTCAGACAGATAAGCCTGAAAAGGCGGCGCTCCAGGTCCGGATCATATTCCGGCGCAAAAGAGTACTCCGTACGGATTTCTTGCAGCAGCTTCATTGATAGAGCAAAAATTTTTCGCAAAAGGCTTCTCCCCTGTCAGGGTGGACACGCAGCCGCAAGAACGAAACATCGAGCAAAAAAACAAACGTTTTATATCATTAAAAAGTAAATTTTTAAAGATGAATCAACGAGGAGAAGGGTTTGGAGTGCCCTGCCCCTTGAGCCTTCCCAGCAAATTTTATCATTTGATATTAAGGTATCATCCATTGCCCGCCCTCGAAGAATCACCGATGAGCTCCGCAGTACGCACGGAGACAAGGTTATGCATATTGACGGCAAAACACTGTGTTATTGTTGAATAAGTCTTAAATAAAAATTTTGTTTTCATTATAATTCATGATATAACACCTCAAATTGATAGAATATATCTAACATTAACAGTAAGAATCGATAACAATTGGTATTTATTGATCATCTTGACTAATTAGCGCGCGTCATTGCAGGAAGCAGAAAGTAACATTTAAATAGGTTTGTCACTGAAATGAATTTACCCGACGATATCTAAGAGCTTATTCGTAAATAACGTTCCGAAGGATCGCGCCAGGATTTATGTCGGATTTGGCCGGGACGATTGAGCAAAACCGCAGGCGTAGCAGGGCTACGTCGAGGCTTTTGCGATTGAGGACAGGTCAAAGACGGCATGACCTGCGCGCCGTACAACTTTGGCAGGCGGGAGACGGGATGCGAGACCGGAATGCTTATTTACGAGCTAGCTCTAAAAACATCAGGATTAGAAATTAAAAAAAAGGACCTGAAAAACCGTGCAGTGTCCTAAATGCCTGTTCGACCACGAGGACCAGACAACCGAATGCCTGAAATGCGGGCTTGTATTCGCCAAATATGCCGACCATCGAGACTTTCCAGTAAGGGTCCCCGCCCGTAGCGAAAAGGAGCCGGATGGGCCGCGAACACCTCGGGAAGCACGGGAGGAACTGACATACCGGCTTTTCGCGCTGCCTCTTGCGCTGGTGGCGGCGCGCCTGCTTGTGGGCTCCCCCGCGGGGCATCTGGTACGCGTCTTCCTAAGCATGTGGGTCCATGAGTCGGGTCACGCGGTTACCGCCTGGCTGTGCGGTTTCGGCGCTTTCCCCGGCCCCTGGCTTACGCCGGTATCCGACGATCGCCTGCCGCTGGTGACGGCGGGTCTGGCTCTTGCTGTCGGCTGGGGCGTCTTTCAGGCCTGGCGCGCGCAACGGCTGTACCTTACCGCCGTAGGCGTGGCGGTACTGGTCCTGCAGCTGTTCTGCACCCTTTTGCCTGTCCCGCGGGCAAAAGCTCTGATATATTTCGGCGGTGACGCGGGCTGCCTCGTATTGGGCAGTCTCCTCATGATGACCTTTTATGCGCGCCGTGACAGCGCAATCTACCGTGGAGCCCTCCGCTGGGGTTTCCTGGTGATAGGGGCAGCCGCTTTCATGGATGCCTTCGCCACGTGGTGGGGCGCCAGAAGCGACCTTGACCGCATTCCATTCGGCGAGAACGAAGGTGTCGGCCTGAGTGACCCCAGCAGTCTCACCGAAAATTACGGATGGGCCGTCCAGTCCATGATAGACCGCTATGTCTGGCTGGGTGTCTCGTGCCTGTGCGCGCTTGCGGTCGCGTACGCGATAGGCATCATGCGGACGCGCGCTGCCGTGCGCGCCCTGGAAAACAAAAAAAATTGACAGGAGGATTTTTTATCATGCTGGGAGGGATTATTTTTCTCGTGTTGGTTGTAATTGTCGCGTTTATGCTCGTATCCGCATACAACCGGCTGATCTCACTAAAGGGGCAGACCGACAACGCCTGGAAGCAGATTGATGTGCAGTTGAAGCGTCGGCACGACCTTATTCCGAACCTGATCAACGCCGCAAAGGGGGCAATGCAGTTTGAAAAGGAAACACTGGAAGCGGTCGTTGCCGCGCGGAATTCCGCGGTAAATGCCTGCGCGTCGGCAACACCGGCCACGGCAGGCCAGGTCGCCGCCGCCGAAGGAGCCCTGTCCGCGGCCCTTACCCGTTTCATGGCCGTTGTCGAGGCATACCCCGATTTAAAGGCCACCGGCAACATCGGTCAACTCCAGGAGGAACTGTCATCGACGGAGAACAAGGTCGCCTTTGCCCGCCAGGCATACAACGATACGGCAACCATGTACAACATAACCCAGCGGCAGTTCCCGACGGTCCTGGTTGCCGGCCTGGCAGGCGCCGCGCCCGCGCAGCTATGGGAAATAACCGACGAAGCGGACCGTGCCGTGCCGACAGTCGACCTCACCATGAAGTAAAGAAAGGAGGGGGATTTCAGCCATGGCCACTTTTTTCGACCTGCAGGAAAAAAACCGGAAGAAGACAAGGCTTATCGTTGTCTGTTTCGTTCTCTTCTTCATCTGGCTCGGCGCAGGACTGGATCTCGCCCTCTATTACTGGAGCGGCGGCAGCATCAGGATGGTCAGCTACAGCTACAATTATCGCCACCGCTACATGTCATCGCCGCCCGCAACTACCCCGGTAAAGAAGGAGAAACATTTCCATCCGATTTTCACCCTGATTGTTGGTCTGGCCGGGGTCGGGCTTGCCTGGTGGAGCATGTCAAATGCGGCCGGGACGGTGCTCTCCTCGATGCTGGCGAAACCCGCCGACAGGAATCGCTCGCCGGAGGAACATACCCTGGTAAATGTTGTCGAGGAGATGTGCATCGCCTCCTCGATGCGTCCGCCGAAGGTCTGGATTATACCCGATCCCGACCCGAACGCCATGGCGGTTGGCCTGAACGAAGGCGACTATCATATCGCCGTTACCGACGGGCTTCTGCGAACCCTGAACCGTGACGAAATCCAGGGGGTCATAGCCCACGAGCTTGCCCATCTGAAAAACCAGGACACCAGGCTCATGACCGCCCTGACTGTGCTCGTGGGCATTGCCGCGCTGATTGCCGAGTTTGTCGGTCGTTCCGGCTTCTGCGGCATCGACGCAAAGGGAGGGGACCGCGAAGACAACAGGATCGGCAGCCTGATTTTCATCCTGTGGGCCGTATCCATCGTCATTGCCCCGTTTGTCACCCGGCTGATGACGCTGATGGTGAGCAGGGAACGGGAGTACCTCGCCGACGCTTCGGCCGCCCAGTTTACCCGCAATCCCGAAGCCCTGGCACACGCGCTGGAAAAGATATCGGCGGCGGTTGCACCGACTGCCCTGGTAAAGCCGGCCAGCGCCCACCTGTGCATCGTCTCCCCGGCTGCCGCGGACCTGAGCGGAGACGCCGAAACCAGCTGGTTTTCGACTCATCCGCCGATCGCCCTGCGCATACATCGCCTGATGACGATAGGAAGGACGATGCAGACCAAGGCGGCGGTGGCCCAGACCTGTTCGTAAACAGACATTCCGGGCTGCTCCCCGTTTTTATTTGCAGGAGATGGTTCCGATCAGTTTGGCCGGTTCAAACGCCTTTTCCGGAATGTAAGTCTGTTTTTGAACGGTATAGCCCTTGGGGCATAACTTCATGGCCTCATTGTTCCATTCCTGATCAAGCCTGCTTGTGTTCAGCATACTCATGATTCCGGTATCATCCATAACCAGTTCAAACATATGATCCCCGGTTTGAGTGTATCGGGATTCGCCTGCGCAGCCTGAAATGATTAAAAGGGACAATGCAACAGCCAGTTTTTTTATCATTAAAATCAGTCTCCTCACTGAATTGTCTTAATGCCGCAATGGTGCGGTCCGTCTAGTGTATCATGGAAAATGCGAAAAACATTCGCGGACGGAAATAATTAAATATGAACGACTGAATCGAGTTTCGGGTAATGAAAAGTCTTTCGGGTTTGAATAAGATATCCCCAGGCGTGACTAAACGGAAACAGCTCCCGCCAGCAAATGGGCGACGTCAAGATAATCTGCCGGTCAAAAACGCAAAAAGCCTGCACATTGCAGGCTTTTTGCGTTTTACGGGATAATGTTTAAGGCATTCATGCGCGCATAAATTGCTTCCTATTTTCCCCTTTTCTGCTGCGACACTGAAAAGCTGCACACAACATTTCCACTGCCATCCTTGATTTTTATCGAACCGCTCCTGGAACTCGTACCGGTATTGGCTGTGACCGAGTAAGAAATCGTCTTGCCGCCGGTTCCGCCGGATGCAGAAGTAATGGAAAGCCATGATACGGAGCTTTGGGCCGACCATGAACACGTGCTGCCGGCCGTCAAGCTGAAGCTGCCCGATCCGCCGCTGCTCGAAAACGACTTAACGGTCGGGCTTATCGAATAAGTACAGGCGGGCGCCGAGGCATCATAGGCTATGGTATATTCTCCGAAACAGACGACACTTCCCAACTGGTTGTACGCGATTCTGAAATAGCCTCCGGAATCGGCTCCACCCGGTTCACCCCATCCTGTTCCCCAGCTGTTCTTAACCATGAAATATCCGCCGCCCGGAATAGTGGCGTCATCGGCGTAACCGACCAGAAGGACGGCATGCCCGCCCTGCAGGGAGCCGTATGTGTAACTGTAAACCCCGCTCCTGTACGAGAAGAAATCCGAGTAGACCTCCATGGTCGTGACCAGCGGCCCATAGGTAAAAAGCGCGTTTTTTATGGTGGCGACATCGGGTGTGTTCGTAGTCACCCATTTCCAGGCGAGAATCTTGTCGGTAAAATTCATCCAGGTGGTGTCGGCCGGGCAGCTTCCGTTGGTTGCCGTATAAACGTAATAGCTCTCCGGAGGCAGGCCCGTGGCCCGGATATAGTTTGATGCCTTGTCGATATAGCCTCCGTTGCAGCTGCCGGCCCCACCGCAGGAAATCAGGATCTGCTCGGCAAGGTTAAGATCCATGCTGAATGTGCCGTGAATCAGGGTGTATGATTCAAGGGCGCCCGTCGTGGCAAAGGCCCAGCAGCTTCCGCAATTGCCCTGGTTCCGTACCGGGGTGACGTAATTGGTCCCGCCGACACTTCTCCAGTCAAAGGTTCCGGACGGTGCGGAAAGAAGACTGGAGCCCGTGGTCTGGGATGATTGCTGAACTGCGAAGGATGGCTTCACGGCCCCGACAAGCATTCTCCTTTCCCCATCCGACAGCCTTGAGACCGAAGTCTCTTCCGCGTGCCATTTTGCCCCCCTTGACTTTATCGCCGCCCTTATATCGTCCAGCTCTCTTGCCTGCGACAGGTTAATGGTGAGAGCAAGCACGGAGACGATAATTGGCAGCGCCACCAGGGTATTACGTAAAAAATCCTTTCTCATTGTTCCCTCCTTTTTGCATGGTCTTTGTAAACCGCCGCGGAAAATGATCAGACTGTTTTTTCATCTCCTCAGGCATAAATAGCAAACCGGCCAGTCCCGGAATAAAAAAAGCCGGGACCCGAATATTTCTGGATATTTCGGCGACCCGGCTGTCTCAGGGAGACCCTTTAGGCTTTCCGTCCCATTCTCGCGAATGGTTTAGTATTATCGTGTATCATTTTACTGCGTTTTACATCGCAATATTCTCAACAATTACAATATCGGTACGGACGGACAAAACTTGAAATGTTGCATCGTGTTTTGGTTAGTATATCAAGTTTTCCAATTACCGCAAAAATCGGCTTTATTATGAACCTGTTTCGAACAAGTTAATAATTTCCCCGTCGTCCACGGCACCTTCGGCGGAATTCAATGTTTTTGTTCACTTTTTTATGCCGGGAGTACCGGTCAAAATCATGGCATCCCCAATTTCGCTTTACAGTTTGTTGATTATCGCCGGCACTCCTTCGCCATCACAGAGGATCACGACCAAGCAAATAAGAAAAATGCCACAGGAAGTGAATTGAACCAGTTGGAGAAAAAGGCTCCGGACGGTACGGAGCCTTTTTTCTCAGATGCTTATTTTTCGGAAATTTCTCACCGGTTATCAAGAATCATTCGATATATCCCCTCAAGTTCCTTGGCTCTCGTCCGCCAGGAGTGTTCGTTCTCGGCCTTTTCCCGCGCCATCTTGCCGAGAGCGAGACACCTGCTTTCATCTTTTGCCACCGCTTCAACGGCAGCGGCAAAAGCTTCCGCGCTGCCGAAACGGGCATAGACTGCCGCATCACCGAGGATCTCCCGGTTAACCGGTGTTTCAAACGCAACGGTGGGCAGGGAACAGGCCATGTAATTGAAGAGTTTGCCGTTGGCCTCTGAAAGGGAGATTTTCGGAGAGAGGGCGATATCCCCCGCGGAAATGTAACAGGCCGCTTTCGTGTAGTCGATCCTTCCGGTAAATGTCACGCTGTCGCCGATTCCCGCGTCAACGGCCATCCGCCGGTATTTTACCTCGGGAAAGCCCATGATGAGAAAATGGAGCGGCAGTGCTTTTTTCCTGATCAACCCTATTGCTTCAATGAGCAGATCAATGCCCTGGTAGCGGTTCAGAACCCCGATATACACAGCGACCAGTTTCCCCGGCGGAATTCCCAATGCCCGCCGTGCCTCGTCCTTCGGCCAGGGTCTGAATTCATCGCAATCGACGCCGTCCATAAGACTTCGTACCTTATGGGCTTCCACGTCCCATTTTTCAACCAGTTCGGCGGCGCCCGCCCCGGAGCTGGTGATGATAAAATCGGCACTCCTGTTTATATGTTTCTCGATGAAACGGAAAAAACCGCACATGATCGAGCCGGTTTTGACAAAACCGTGATCGATAATTTCCGTCGTCAGGCTTCCCTGGCAATCAAAAACAAGAGGGACTTTCAGGATTTTTTTGAGGAATACGCCGAGAAACGCACCCTCGTGAAGGTGGGCATGGAGAATATGGGGCCTGAATTTTCCAGCGACGGAAAGAGCCTTGAAGAAAAGGAGAATATCCAGGTAAGGCTTGTGCCAGGAAGGCCCGGCGGCGAGTTTTTTGTACCAGCGAACGCGCGGAATGCGGTAAGTGGGGATTCCCGGCATGTCCCTGCCCAAGTGGTAAGTCGCTATCCGAACGTCATGGCCCGCGTGCTCCATCGCACGGGCTTCCTCGTAGATGCGCACGTGGCAGCCCCTGTCGGCGAAGTAGGGAGTGGGCGCAATCATCAGTACTCTGAGCTTGTCACCGGTCAAAATTCAGCTTTTCCTTCACGACATATATGGGCTTGCCCTGGGCCTCGTAGTAGGTCCTGGCGTTCAGTTCGCCCAGAAGCCCGAGAACTATGAACTGCACGCCGGCAAACAGTAGAAAGGCAGTGAGGATGAGAAGCGGATTGCGGTTCATGTTGGTGTGCTCGAAGATTTTCATGTACAGGGTCGCCGCCCCGCTCAGGAAGGCCGCGAACAGAGTGTATATACCCAGCTTGCCGAAAAGCTGGATCGGCTTGGTGGAATACCCGAGCAGGAATTTGACGGTCATGAGATCGAGGATAACGCGCATGGTGCGGGAAATGCCGTATTTGCTCTTGCCGTGCAGCCGGTGATGGTGCGCCACAGGGAGCTCCGCGACCCTGGCGCCCACCTGGGAAGCAAGGGCCGGGACAAAGCGATGCATTTCCCCATAAAGGTTTATCCCTTCGAGGACCTCCCGGCGATATGCCTTGAGCGTGCATCCGTAATCGTGAAGCCTGACGCCGGTCAGTCTGGAAATAAGAAAATTGGCTATCCTGGAGGGGATCTTCCGGCTCACAAGCGCGTCCCTCCTGTCCATGCGCCAGCCCGACACGACATCATAGCCCTGGTGAATCTTTTCCAGGAGTTTCGGAATATCCGCCGGATCGTTCTGCAGATCCCCGTCCATGGGAATGACGACTTTTCCGATGGAATTGTCGAAACCCGCGGCCATGGCAGCCGTCTGTCCGAAGTTGCGCCGGAAGCGGATTACCTTTACCCGGCCGTCCGATCCGGCAATTTCCCTGAGCAGGGAATACGAGCCGTCCGTCGAACCGTCATCCACGAGGATCAGCTCATAGTCCAGACCGATTCCTGAAAGCGCGGAAGTGACGCTTTCGTGCAGCGCGCGGACATTCTCTTCCTCGTTATAGATAGGGACAACAATGCTTATATCCAAGAAAATACCTCGTATTGCAAAACAAAATAACCAGGCTGTCTCACGCAAAGACGCCAAGCCGCAAAGAAAGACGAAAAATTTGAGTGCTCAGTTATTCCCGCGACAGTGCAACTCGGTTGCTGAAAGCCCCTGTTCTGGTCATTTTGAGGAGCGTTTTTTGGTGACGGAGGTAGCGGACCCAGGACCTTTCTTTACGCCTTTGCGTGTGTAGCTTTTTTAAATCATCTGCTGCCGGCCGAATTCCTTTACCTTTCGCAACTTGACCTCGCAGTCCCGCGGCGTCGTCTTCCTGAAGGGATGCGAGAGCATCTCCCACAGTATCCCCGCCCCGTATGAAAGGTGCAGAATCATGAATAGGCAGAATAGTCCAGGCGCGACAAGCGTTTTTCCCGCCCCGGAGCATTCGCGGAAAGCACAGGCGAGGCCAATCACTAGGTAGCACAAAAGCGGCAGATAGTAAACAGGCTTGTCAACCAGCGGCAGGGAAAGCAGATAGAGCAGGAAAGCCGCCGGGACGAAACTGGCAAAACCGCTGACGCCGCTGATCAGCGTCTGCCTTCCTCTCCCCCTGCCGTACCCGAAAAGCTGGCGGACAAAGGCGGGCAAGGACTTCCGCTGGCCGCGACGCACCGCCAGCTCGGGGTCATGGATAAGCTTCAAACCGCTTTTTACCATCCTGACCATAAGTTCGTTTTCTTCGTTGGGATAGAGCCTCTCGTCAAACCCGCCGAATGATTCGAAAACCTCCCTGCGGAAGCTCAGATTGCACAGGATAAGTTCGTTGTCGCCCGTCTCCCGGATGCTTCCGACCTGCCTGTAGCGGTTGCAAACACTGCCGCTGCCGAAGCGGGAAGAAAGCGCCAGGCCGAATGCCTGCTGAAGGGGAGGGTCCGTCACCGGGGTCAGGGACGGACCGCCAACCACGGCAATAGAAGGGTCATCGTAGTGACCGGCCGACCTCTCAAGCAGCGCCGGAGGCACGATGGAATCGTCGTCGAGAAAATACAGGATATCGCCCCTTGCTTCAGTGGCGGCCGCGTTCCGCTGACGGCTCGGGCACCGGCCTTCCGCAATGAGAATCTCGACGGCGTCTTCAGGGTAATCCACATGCCGGAGCGCATCCAGGGCTTTCACTGTTCCTCCCGGCTTGACCGGGATGATAATTGTAAATGTTTTTGTATCCATAATAAATTGTCAACAAAACCTCAAGGGCGCCACAGAGACACGGAGACCCGGAAGAAAACACAGAGCAAAAATTTAATTTATTTCACCGAACAGGCGAGAAACGTAGATACGACAAGAAGCCAAGAAGGGTTTCTTAAATACGGAAAATCTTTGTGACTCCGTGTCTCTTTGGCAGATTTTTTCTTTAGCCTTTGAAGCCTACCGATAATAACGAAAAAAAACCGGGAAGTCCCGGTTTTTTTGATTGTTTCACGGTTCCGACAGACATCCCGCCCGGGTCCTACCCCCCTCCTCCGTAGCTGTGAAGGCCGGCCAAAAGCAGGTTCACCCCGAGATAGCAGAATATGGTGGCGATGAACCCGATGATCGAAAGGATGGCGGCCCGCTTGCCGACCCATCCCCTGGTAATGCGCGCATGCAGGAAAGCGGCATAGATGAACCAGACAATGAGCGACCAGGTTTCTTTCGGGTCCCAGCTCCAGTAGGAGCCCCAGGCATAATCGGCCCAGGCCGCCCCGGTCACAATCCCGAGGGTGAGCAGCGGAAAGCCGACCATGATGGCCTTGTAGTTGAGGTCATCGAGGACTTTCATGGAAGGAAATAGTGCCATAATCCCCCCCGCCTTCGCATCACCATTACCGACTTCAGACCTGGATTTCATCAGGTACATGACGGAAACGCCGCAAGCCACAGCAAAGGCCGCGTAGCCCAGAAAGCAGGTTACCACATGGTAAAGGAGCCAGTTGCTCTGCAGCGCCGGCACCAGCGGCTCTATGCCGCTGTTCAGTCCGAGCTGCGCCCAGGCCATGCCGAGAAAGGCGAATGGAACGACAAAGGCCCCGATGGCGCGATACTTGTACTTGTAATCGATCAGGCCGAAAATCAGAATTATGGTCCAGGCGAAGAACACCACCGATTCATAAAGGTTGGACAGCGGAGCGTGGCCGTGCCCGAGGTCGTATGATTCCTTCCAGCGGAGAGCTATCGCCGCCGTCTGGACCAGAAAGCCTACATAGGCGGCTATGCTTCCCGACAGGCCGATCGTCTTGTTCCGGCTCCCCAGAAAAACCAGAAAAATCACCATTGAAACAAGATATGCCAGTGTTGCCACGTTGAACAGAAAGGAGCTTGACATCCGAATAATCCTCCAGAGTTTCCAGACTGCAATAAATCCGTGCCGCTAGCCGCCGGCCTCTTTTTTCAGCTTTTCCGCCAGCCCGTCGAACAATGCCTGAAAGGCCGGCTGGTTCTTGTTGGCGGCGCCGGCCATGGAAACACGGCCGTCTTCGATCCGCACCCAAATCCTTTTGTGGGACAGGAAAAAGGCCATGCAGATCCCCGCAACCATTAAAGCGCACCCGAACCACACGACCCAGACACCCGGGTCTTTCGACACCTGGAGTCCCGTCCACCATTTCTGGTCAATACTGTCGTAGGTTAAAATGAATTGTCCGCCGCGGTGTTCATCGAATTCGGGATAATTTTTCAGCAGAAGCAGCGTTTGGGGTTCACCGGTTTTCGGGAAAAGTTCCACCCGCACCGCGGGTCCCGAAATCTGCGGGATAAAGGGCCTTATGTCATCAGTATAGTCAAGGACCTGGAGCGACGAACCGTCGGGAAGGGATACCTTTTCTCCCTGGCTTGCCGTAATTTTCGTCCGCGCGCCGTCTTTTCCTTCGCGGGCCGCAAGGTGGAAAACCGGGTTGCCGGCGGGCCCGTAGTTTGCCTGGTAAAGGGTAATGCCCTTATACGTCAGGGGGGCGTTGACAATGACCGGGCGTTTGTCTATCACCGTTTTTCCGTTGTCTTTTATTGTCAGGATACTCTTGAATTCTTTCGGCATTCCGTTTTCATAAAAAGAAACGGTAAATTTTTCACATCGAACCGTGAAACCCAGATCGATGACGTGACTTTCGGGCTGCGCCGCAATATTCGCCTTGTTTTTTGAAAGAACGGTTTTGTATGCGACCGAGGTTTCCTGCCCTTCTTCAAGGTTAATATAAGCTTTCTCGATACCGAAATTCTTGCCGATGATCGCTCCCAGAAAAACAATAATGATGCTCAAATGGAGAACATAAACACCCAACCGGCTGTACATCCCCTTCTGGGCGAACAGATGAAATCCGCCTTCGGCCTCCGTCACCACCGGAGCGGCAAACCTGCTCCGAAGCAGACTCTCCATTTTGTCCCTTATCGCCGCGGGGCTCCCCGACATTTTGCAGTGCCGGACCAGGGACAGGGATTTTTCCATGTTTTCATCCATGACCAGGGTCGGTTCGGTAAATATCTTCCAGTCCCGCGGCCATCTTTTGAATGTGCAGGCCAAAATGTTCAGCGTCAGGAAATACAGAAGGAGGAGAAACCAGAGGGAATGATACATGTCGAAGAAATTCAGGGCGCTGAAGACCCTTATCGCCGAATCACTGTACAGTTTCTGATACTGTTCAAAGGGAGCATTCTGCGGGATGACGGTGCCGATAATGGATGAAGCCGCCAGACCAATGAGCAGAAAAATTGTGAGCTTCAACGAACAGAAAAAATTCCACAGGGAATTTACAAAACCTCTTTTTGCGGATGTCAAGAAGATTCTCCTGGAACAAAGAATGGTAATTCAAGGAAAAAGCACGTGCCATATTAACTCAAAAGACACTTTTTTGCCAGTCTGGCTTTTTTAATATATAGCGATTTTAACTGGCGGGGGCAAAAAGACATATTATCGAAAACTGTAAATTTGCCGGACAGATTCCATAATAAAAAGGGATAACAACGGAATTGTTACCCCTTTTCATTAAACTCCGGCATTATCCCGATCAGGATCACGACTTTTTGTGACAGCCGGTGCAGGTCGTCGGTCCCTTTTCCTTGCTCTTGTGGCAGCCAATGCACAACTTGTGCGCTTTATCCTTGCCGAAACCCGCAATCTTGCCCGGAGCCTTTTCATGACACAATTTGCAGTCCTTGAGCATTTCCTGATGCATCTTGTGGGGGAATGTCACATTACCCATCTTGGCCGGAAAGGTCATCACATCCGCCGCCAATGCAAAGCCGGCGCTGAATAAGACCAGCGTGAACGCAGC
>DASRZQ010000041.1:0-4710 GCA_035686205.1 Geobacteraceae bacterium | reverse complement strand
GTAGTGCTCGAATCCCGCAAGTACGGGTTTGCCCGCGGGTTGAAGCAGATACTTGCCGAAATCGAGCCGAAAGGCGCCTGGACCCATTTTAACGATGTCGCGGGTTTCATCGGCCCCGAGGTGTTCAGGACCAAAGAGCAGTTGGTTCGCTGCTGCCTTGAAGATATCCTGATGGGAAAACTGCAGGGTCTTCCCGCCGGACTTGATATCTGCTCCACCCTGCACATGTCTGTAAGCCTGGATGATCTCCAGTGGTGCCAGGATCAGATTATGCCGGCAAATCCCGCCTATCTCATGGGCCTTCCCACCAGGAATGACCCGATGCTCAGCTATCTGACCACAAGTTATCAGGACCTTGTGCGCATCCGCGAAAAATTCGGCTACAAGGTAAACGATGCCATGTGGGCATTCTACAAGCGCATCCAGGTCATAGACAAGAACGGCAGACCGACAAAACATTTCGGCGACCCCGTCTGGGTATATTATCAGTACCGCCTGGCCAAGGGCGACAAGCGCTCTCAGCAGGCAATAATGGCCGAAGGCAAAAAGAAGTTTGACGAGATTTACGGCACCTGGCTCAAGACCGGAAACAAGGTGCCTCTGGCCGCCGGGCATGGAAAGAATCTATGGGACCTTAATCCGCAACTTGACAGCAAGATACGGGAGCTCTACGCTGACGCAAAGAAAGCCATCTGGTCGGAGTTTACCCCACAATTTGTCAAGAGTATTCCCGATTCAGTTCCGCTCGCCACGTTGTCCAAGGATCGTGAAAACTACATCGTACATCCCGAGACCGGCGAAGAACTCAGTAAGCAGTCGGTGGCAACCCTTGAAAAGCTGCGCGATTCGTGGCAGGGCAAAACCCCGGATGTACAGATCGTCATATCTGATGGTTTGAACGCCAATTCAATCATGGGCGATGGGCAGGGAATGACGTATCTCACCGCGTTGAGAAAAAATCTTCAGGCTGCCGGCCTTACCGTTGACAAGAGAAACCTGGTCATCACCTCCGGCCGCGTGCGTGCAGGCTACATGGTTGGGGACGTACTGTTCGCCAAGACGGACCCCAATAAGCCCCGCGCCGTGATCCACATAATCGGCGAGCGTCCGGGCACCGGTCAGAACGCCTTCTCGGTGTATATAGCCGCGCCCGAGGGAAAAGTCTGGGCGGCAAAGCAGGTCGACCACAATATCGTGAAAGTGGTATGCGGTATCTCCAATAAGGCTACAAAGCCGGAAGCCGCAGCCAAAGAGACAGTCAGATTACTCAAGCAAATGATGAAAATCTGATTTGTTCCAGCCCCAAAGAGGCAGCTTGCCGGCGCCTCTTTGGGGCTTTCTTTCATCCCTGTCAGGCCGGCGGCCTGGAATGACCACATACCCACACACTGTACCGAGCTTCCGTGTATGAACAAAGAGCCACTGACAACTGACTCCGACTACGTCGTCCCTCAGCTGTCCCAGAAAATAAAACTATATATAACCGCGCTGCTCTCGGTCCCCTTCTATCGTTACGGGGAGATCGGCAATATCTGCTACACTGTCGGGAAAAACCTCCTTGACGGCGTTATCCTCTATACCATGTTTTCCATGGCGGAACGGGACCTCAAAGTTGCCGCCGTTCTTGGTGTCGTTGTGAAATATGCTTATCCGGGCATTACCATGATCTCGAGCACCTATATTTCCGGATATGTAGACCACCTTGAAGCGGCGCGCGAGATAAAGACGCAGATTGTCCGCCTGATCAGGGCACAGCTGGGAATCGCCATGGGACAGTCCCTGGGCGCCGTATGCCTTTTACTCTGCTTCCCGCCCGTATTCAAGTATTTTTTCGCGGCCTTGCCCTTCAAGGCCCATCTGCTGGTAGTGATTTATCTGCTGCACCATGTGTGCGACGGATCGGCACAAATAATCGAAGGCAGAACCTGGTTTAAAGTCATAGAAATCAAAATCCGCAGGGGCGACATCGCAAAACTTTCGCATAATTTCTGGGTGATTTATACCGTGGCCCAGAACTTTCAGCTTTTGCTGGGGCAGCTTTTTATCTGGTCGGCGCTCGGCATAACCACGGAGTTGTCTCTTGATCTGACAGCGCCACTAATAGGCGCGACCGTCTATTTCGGATTTGTCTGCGTGGTCATTGCCAAATTTATTCTACCAGTTACCTACAAACTGAAACTGTGCTCGTGAGAGCCGTGTGGTTTCCGGTTAACGTATGCTTGATGTGAACGATATTCATTTTTCAATAGATGACAAAAAGATTCTTGACGGTATTTCCGCGCGTTTCGACCCCCGCAAGATTCACGGCATCATCGGGCCGAACGGTTCCGGCAAATCCACTCTGCTGAAAAATATCTGCAGGATCTGGGAGCCGCAGTCCGGCTCTATCGTTATAAATGGCAAAGACTATACTGAAATACCGAGAAAAGAGCTGAGCACGCTGGTCACCCTGGTTCCGCAAAACACGACCATCGGTTTTCCCATATCGGTATTCGACTTTGTTTCCATGGGACGAAACCCGCATCTGGGAAGGTTTGAAGGGTTGCGGCAAAAAGACCGGGAAATAATCGAGCGGGCATTGCGACTGGCGAATATCTACGCATTGAAGGACAGAAACATCAATGAGCTTTCCGGCGGAGAGGGCCAGCTGGCGATAATCGCCAGGGCCCTTGCGACGGAGGCGTCCCTGATACTGCTTGACGAGCCGACCTCCGAGCTCGATGTCAAACATACGCTGGAGATCGTCAATATTTTATACGAATTCAAAGAACAGGGCAAAACCACACTGGTGAGCATCCATGACCTGAATCTTGCGAGAAAGTTTTGTGATACAATAACAATATTATGCCGCGGGAAGCTGTTTTATTCGGGCACTCCTGAGGATGCATTCGCGCAGGAAAACATCAGACAGGTTTTCGAGGTAAATGTGAGGGAATATAAACACAATGACACCACTTTTCTCGATTTTTACAAATAAACCTGAATCCGTGGGCTTGATGATCTTCCCTCGCCTGGCCTCCCCCTTGAAGGGGGAGGAATATTTGTAGAGGAAGATGAGTGCTAATCGGCAAACTATTTATACTGATACTGCTACCATGCGTAAATTTCTAATAATTACATCAACTTATTTAACATTATGTCTCATGGCCGCCTCCGTGTCTTCCGGGGCGGGCAACGACCCCAAAACCGTTCCGCCTCTTGATATGGAAAGGCTGAAAAATGAGCTGAGCTTTGTCAGGGGCAAGGCAAAAACCGAGGGCCCATGGCCCCGGCAAATACGCTATAACTTCAAAATATACGATTTCAAAACTGATGCTTTCCGGGAGGAACCAAGAACCTTTGTAATAAAAAAGAAGCCGCTGCGGATACTACCCCATTCGGTGGGCGTCGCGGAGATATTGTGGGCAATCTGCCCGCGAGAGCGTATTGTTGCCTTTAATGAATTTGCCGCTGATCCGGACTCAAGCCTGATTGCCGACAAAGTGCGTGAGCGAGGGCCTATTTTCAAATCAAAACAGACCGAACTGGTCATCGGCTATCGTCCCGACCTGGTTTTTACCGTGTTTTATTCAGGTGCCGATTTCAAGGAGAAACTTGCACAGGCAAAGATCTCCAGCTTTGACCTTGGATATTTCGGAACGATCGAATCCATAAAGAAGCAGATTCTGCTGATTGGCGACGTTATCGGCGAAGAGGGCAACGCGCAGGCACTGGTAAAGATTATAGATGCGAAAATACTGGAGCTGAAAAACAAGATTCCCCGGCGAAGCCATCCGGTCCGTGTTCTGTACTATGATGAAGGCGGATATGTTCCCGGCGCCTCCTCCAACTTCAATTCGATCTGCGGCATAATCGGCGCCGTCAATGTCGGGGCCGAACAGGGAATAAAATCCTGGTCGCAGATCGATTATGAAACCCTGCTCAAGTGGAACCCGGATGTAATCATTGTTCCCGGCCGCGGCAGACTCAAAGAGCTGCTTATGTCAAGCAGGGTGCTGTCCTACGCCAGGGCCATAAAAAGCGGCTCCGTTTATTACGTACCCGGTGTATATCTCAGGTCTGATTCCCAGTTCATGCTGTTGAGCGCTGATTATATCGCGGGTATCATCTACCGTCAGTTCCGTTAACCGATCATGACCAAAAAAGACTTTTATTTACTTTCGGCCTTGATAGCCCTGGTTGTTACAGGGGGTATCATTTCTTTGGCATCAGGCCCATGGCCGATTTCCGTTTCCCATGTGCCGATGATTATTTTATCGAAATTGGGGCTCTATGGCGGCGCCGTAAATGACGTTGAAGCCGCCATTGTCTGGGACGGCCGGCTGCCGCGCTTTCTGGTCGCGCTCCTGGTGGGCTTTTCCCTCGGCGGCGCTGGCACGATCATGCAGGGGATATTCAAAAACCCCATGGCCAGCCCGGGTGTTATGGGCATTGATTCGGGAGCCGCGCTGGGCGCCGTGCTGACCATTTATGTGGGTCTGGCATCAGTTTCGCTGATAGCGCTGCCTGTCGCGGCCATTATTTTTTCCATACTGACACTAGTCATGGTTTTTGCCATTGCGACCTCGGGGGGACGGACTTCCATATCGACGCTCCTGCTTGCGGGCATTGCCCTCAACCTGGTGTTCGGCGCCCTGACGTCCTTTGTCATCACCCTGAGCACCAGGGAGTTCGACGTGGGTCGGGTGATCGTGAACTGGCTCATGGGGG
>DASRZQ010000040.1:0-13329 GCA_035686205.1 Geobacteraceae bacterium | reverse complement strand
GGTTCCCGGAAGCAGCATCCCGGTGCAGGTTCCCCCTTCATCCGTCAACATACCGCAACAGAATGTCAAACTCATGGACAGGGAAAATTTTTACGCGACCCTGAACGCAACGCTCCCGCTCTATACCGGCGGCAAAATCAGGTCGATCGAACGCCAGGCCGAGCAGGGCGTGCGCGCGGCCAGAGAAGAAGCCCGCCGTACCGATCTGCAGGTAATTTACGACGTCAAACGCTACTATTACGGGGCGGTCCTCGCCGGAGAACTCCTACGGATAGGCAGGGACACCCTGGCCCGCATGGAAGTCACCCTCGAACTGACCGAGAACCTTTATACCAGGGGTTCCGGCCGGGTAAAAAAGACCGACTTCCTGCGCAATAAAACGGTTGTCGAAGGTCTGCGCGGAGCTGTCTCCGCCCTGGAAGCCAACGAAAAGCTGGCAAAGGCCGCCCTTGCCAACGCCATGGGAATCGACTGGAACAGCCATGTAGAAGTCGCTGAGGAGCGGCTTCCTTATGCACCCGTCAACGCCGAGCTCAAGGACCTCGTCAGCGATGCCTACCGGTTCAACCCCGATTGGGCAAGCCTTGAGGCCGGGCTTAAAGCGGCGGAAGCAAAGGTTGACGAAGCCAGAAGCAGCCATTTCCCGACGATAGCGCTGTTCGGCAATCTGACGCGGATCGTCAACTCCTATGATGCGGGACTCGTGACCCCCGCCAACAAGAACTCGTGGACCGTCGGCGTGGGGCTTGAGCTCCCGATCTTCAACGGTCTCCGTACTACCGCCGAAACTCGCGAAGCGGGCGCCCGGCTCGGCAGGCTGAAGGAGCAGCAGGTGCTTCTCCGGGAAGGGCTTGCACTGCAGGTGAAGAATATTTTTATCCGGATGGTCAGCGCCCGGCAACAAAAGGAATCCTCGGAAGCGGCGGCGGCCGCCGCCGAAGAGAACAGGTCCCTCAACGAGCGCGCATACCAGGCCGAGCTCGTCGAAACCAAGGACGTTATCGAGGCGCAGCTCATCGAATCGCTTATGAAAGCGCAATACCAGAAAGCCCTGTATGACCATCTGGAAGCAGCTGCCAATCTTGATTTTGTAGTCGGCAATGAAGTGAAGGAGCTGATCAGTGGCGCTCCATAGGGCCGTTTCTACGGTATGGGCACAGACGGGAGCGGCGATGACGCATCTTGTGATACCAATTGCGGTCGTCATCTCCATTTTCTTCAGCTGTTCGGCAACGGCGGAGAACGAGACAGGCCGGGGGAGCGGACGCGACATAAACAAATCCCTTGTCGTCGGCTACTCCAGGCAGGTTTTCTATAATGTCGATCCCAATGACATTATGGGTCTGACAAAGGTCTGGGCAAGGATTGTCGACCGCAAAATGGGGAACGTCAGGGAATCCAGGGTAGTTGTGTTCAGGACCATGGCCGAAGCGGAAAGCGCCCTGAAATCCGCCGATGTGGATGTCGTTGCGCTGCTACCCGAAGAATTCCTTTCGCTGCGCGAGAAGGTCCCCATCGCGGCGGTTATGTCCGCGGACTACGGGAAACACTTTTATAACGAACTGGTTCTGATAGTCCGGAGTGACAGCGGCATATCGCGGGTCGCGCAGCTCCACGGCAAGAGCCTGAGAATCGAGTCCGGGCAAAAGGGCTCGCTGCCCATCCAGTGGCTCGATACATACCTGATGACGAGGGTCTCCACGGACGCGGCGAGTTTCTTCGCCGGCATATCGGAATACCCCAACGCGGCGCAGGTAATCATGCCGGTCTTCTTCGGCCAGGCCGATGCCTGCCTCGCAAGCCGGACGTCATTTGAGGAGATGGCCGAACTGAATCCGCAGATAGGCCGCCGCATGCGGATACTGGCATCCTCGCCCGGTTTCGTGACCGGCGTAATCGCCGTTCGCGGGGATATCCGCAACGTGCGGCGCGACAATATGCTGAAAGTGCTTCGCCAGATGCAGGACGATCCCAAGGGCAGGCAGCTGCTCACCCTGTTCCGCATAAACCGGCTGGTCGAGTTCAGGCCCGAGCACATGTCCTCCATTGAAAAGGTGCTCAGGGAACACCGCAACAGATTTGAGAGGAACGCGAGGAGGAAATCCTGATGGCCGGGAGCGACGACTTTGTATCCGGATGTTTCCCCGCCGTGCGAATCCTGGTGGTCGCGGCCATGCTGATCACCTGCGCATGCTGCCGCGCCGGCGAAGCGGCCGGAAGCGATATCACCCTGAAAATAGGCTACGCGGGCGGGACTTATCCCGACGTCAACAATAAGGACGTGAATGCGGCCGTCAGCGTCCTCTCGCGGAAGATTGCCTGGCAAAATGCAGGAAAAGGGGATGCCCGGTACTATGACGATATCCGTGAAATGGAAAAGGACTTCCGGGAGAAAAAATTGCCGGTTCTGGGATTGCCCGTCGAGACTTTCCTTAAGCTCAGAACCCGCCTCCCCATCGATCCAGTCTTCATTTCGACTACCGACAGGGGCTACGATACCGAACTGCTCATACTGGTAAGGAAGGACATCGGCATCCATACGGTGCGCGACCTGAAAAATCGCGTCATAGCCATGCCAATACGGAACTCCCAATACGGAGACCTGTACTATACTTGGCTTGAAACGCTTCTCATGCGTGAAGGCTTCGGCTGCCGCATCGATTCCTTTTTTTCATCGGTAAAGGAAATGCGGACGGTCTCAAAAGTGGTGATGCCGGTGTTTTTCAGGCAGGCCGACGCCTGCGTGGTGTCCCGTCAGGTTTTCGACCTGACTTCGGATCTGAACCCGCAGATCGGCAGGGAACTAACGGTTATCGCCAGGATCGAACATCTGGCGCAAGGGATCGTTGCTTTTGACCGGCGGCTTCCGGATAAAACCCGGCAAAATTTCATGCAGGCTTTCCTGACGCTCCACGAATCTCCGGAAGGACAGCAATTGCTCATGCTCTTTCACGTAAGGAAACTGATACCGTTCCGTACGGAATACCTGAAAACAACCGAGGCGCTTTTCGCGGAATTTCAGAAGCGCCGCGCCGGGATAGCGCGGAAATGAATTCGAACGCGTCGATCAAAAAATCCGGAAGTCATGAACACCCCCGTGACAGCCGGCTCTTGGAAACGCGACATCCGGTTCAACTTTTGGCGGCCTTGTGCGGGATCATTGCCCTGGCCGCGCCACTGTTCCTGCTCTCGCAACCTGCCCTTGCCGCCTCCGAAAGGGACGAACCGCTGCCTAAAGTCCTCAGGGTCGGATTACTGGCGGGAATATTCGTCGATACCAACACCAGCGAAGCGCAGGTCGCAATCGAGTTGTGGGCAAGGGAAATGGCCCGCATCCTGGGCATGAAGAGTTCGGCGAAAGTGTACATTTTCCCCGATTTGTCCTCGATGTCCGGGGCCCTCAGGCGCGGGACGCTCGACATCATCTGTCTGCCGTGCGTCGATTATATCAAAACTCGGAACAGCCTCTCCGTTGACCCTTTATTTGTCGCCGCGAACAGTGTCGGGCAGGGAAGGGAGCATCTCCTGATCACCCGCAGGGACAGCGGAATCAGGTCATTTTCAGACCTTCGCGGCAAAAATATCACGCTTCTGCCTCCGGCAAAGCAGGAAGCAAGTCATATCTGGCTGGACGTCCTGCTCATGAAGGAGGGAAAACGGGACCGGACAGGCTATTTCCGGCAGGTGGGGGAATCATCGACGGCATCGCAGGCAATCATGGCGGTATTTTTCAGGCAGACGGAAGCGGCAATCGTAAGCCGCGGAACCTTCGAAACGGCGGTCGCCCTGAACCCGCAGCTGGGCCACAGAACCAGGGTTGTCACGAAATCGGCAAGCCTGGCGGGCGAAGTTACCTGCGTGCCGTCGACGACCGGTGAAAATATGAGGCGAAGAATAATGAACGCGGCGATGCAGATGACTGAAACCTCGGTAGGCAGGCAGATGAGCGTTCTCTTCCAGATCGACAGACTCATCCCCTACAAGCCTTCGTACCTGGACGGGCTTGCCGGCCTGCTCAGGGAACAGGCGAACCTGAGGGGGAAACTTGCCAGGAGGAGGTGAGATGTCCGAGGACGCGAAACAAGATACATCCGAGAACTTGACTGCCCGGCTCGTGAGGAAAATTCTCTGGCCGAAGAGGATCGTGCTCAGGGTTGCCATAATTTCCTCGGCACTCGTCGTCATTACTCTCGGCCTGTTTGTCCTGGTGACGATTCCGTACCAGCGCACCGCCATTCTCGATGCCATGGAGTCCGAGGCGAAGAGCACCGTCACTTCCATCGACCAGGTCACGGCGAGTGCTATCATAACCGAAGACTTCGGCACGGTCGTCGAGCACTGTCTGAGGGTGGTCAAGGACAGCCCGTCGATTGTCTACGTGGTAGTCACCCGCAATGACGGTTTCTCACTGATCATCACCAAGCACGGATGGAGGCAGGATACGCTCCGGGGAATATGGACGCCGGCCGGCGCCCGCATCGCCGACAGCCGGTTTCTCAGGAGCAGCGTGTACCCCGAGGAGGTATATCTTTATTCCCATCCGTTCAAATATTCGGGCATCGACTGGGGATGGATCCATATCGGCCTTTCGCTGAGAAAATTCAATACCGATATCTCCGCCATGTACCGCCGGACGCTGCTCCTGGCCCTCCTCTGCATATTTGTCGGGACAGGCGTGGCGCTTCTGTTCGCCAGCCGGATAACAAAACCGATCTCCGCCCTCGACGTTACCACCCAGCTCGTCGCGCGGGGAGATCTCAGCGCCCGCGCTGATATCAGGACCGGCGACGAACTGGAGCGCCTCGGTCGTTCGTTCAACACGATGACCGAAACGCTGCAGAAATCGCAGAAGGAACTCATCGACGCCAAGGAAATCGCTGAAACCGCGAACAGGGCGAAATCCCAGTTCCTGGCCAACATGAGCCACGAGATACGCACTCCCATGAACGGCGTGCTCGGCATGCTGGAACTGCTGCTGGACACGCAACTGGACGACACGCAACTGCGTTTCGCGAGCCTGGCGCACGGTTCCGCGGAGAAGCTCCTGCTGGTCATCAACGACATCCTCGATTTTTCCAAAATTGAGGCAGGCAGACTGGAATTGCAGCCGTCCGAATTCAGCATAAGCGAACTGGCGAATGAAGCGGTAGACCTGTTCGGCGTCAGGGCGCACAACAAGAACATAGATATCAGGTGTGAAGTTGACTGGCGTGTGCCCGGCCGGGCGGTCGGAGACATGGCCCGGATCAGGCAGGTGCTGATCAACCTTCTCGGCAACGCGTTCAAATTCACCGAACGGGGCGAGGTGTCCCTGGGTGTTTTCCTGGAAGAGGAAAACGAAAATGAGCTGGTTCCGCGCTTCGAGGTGAGAGATACGGGCCCCGGCATTGCGAAAGACGCGCAACTGAAGATTTTCGACGCTTTCTCGCAGGCGGACGGATCCATGGCGCGGCGCTTCGAGGGTACGGGCCTCGGGCTCGCCATATCGAAGCAGCTGGTTGAAATGATGGGCGGAACCATTGGTGTGGAAAGCGAAACCGGCAAGGGCTCGCTGTTCTGGTTCACCGTTCGGCTCGGCTGCGGACGGGCGGAAATCGGGCACGACGGCGCCGCCCCGACAGAATCCGGCATGACGGAGGATGTCATGACAGAAAGGCAGATGCGCGTTTTACTGGTGGAAGACAACCCGGTCAACCAGGAAGTGGGCAAATTGCTCCTTCAGGCGCTGGGCTGCGCCGTCGACGTGGCGGACAACGGAAGGCTGGCCGTCGAGGCGGTATTCAAAAACGATTTCGACCTGGTTTTCATGGATTGCCAGATGCCGGAACTTGACGGGTACGAAGCGACAAAGCTGATACGGCAAAAGGAAGAGGCGGACGGCGACGCACGGCGTCACGTTACAATCGTGGCGCTGACGGCCCACGCCATGGACGGAGACCGCGAGCATTGCCTGGAAGCCGGCATGGACGATTATCTGCCGAAACCGTTCAATCCGGCGCAATTGTCGGAAATTCTGAAGCGATGGACGACGCGGCAGGCAAATGCCTGACGGGTAAACCCCATTACTTAACCTTACGGACAGCGTGAGTTCTTCTTGTAATTTGAATTCGGGTTGGGGAGCCATCACGGTCAAAAAAAAGCCGCACCATATAAAGATGCGGCTCAAAGGGAGAGTGGCTAAAACAGATTATCGCGCCGGTGGTGCTTCAGGGGCAGCCGGAGCTTCAGGGGCTTTTTCTTCATGCTTCTTCACGTGTTTCTTGTGATGCTTCTTGTGGTGTTTCTTGTGGTGTTCTTTCTTCTCGGGTTTTGCCGGTGCGGTTTGAGCGGGAGTTTCAGGCTGCGCCGGTTCCATTGGGGGTTCGGCGGCGAAAGTAATGCCGGCGAAAGCAACGGTCACAATTGACGTAAGTACGAACGACAGTATCTTTTTCATCTTTTAACCTCCGTTGGTTTTGACTTCTGGATCGAATAACAGCATCGAACATGCCAATAGTTTTCAAATTTGTAAGTAGTTGACATATCGACAAAGAGATATAAACAACCAATTCTTCCCCACAATTGGCACTCCAAAATCACTTTTTCCTGCCTCAATTGGAGTATTCACTGCATCGCGACATACAGAGAGCGATGAATTTTCAGTCAGTAGCAACCTTAACGATAATATCCATATCCGCCGTAACTGCCATAATAACCCGTGCCACGATAACCCCGGTCGTAACAACCACCACAATGGTGCCTTCCGTCGTCCCACCCTAAAGGTACAACGATGCAACCAGACAGGGTTATTGTCGCGACAAGGAGAATTATCAACCGGACCAGTAATGACTTTTTCATTTCGGCCTCCTTCTAGGACCAATCAGGTCCTTCTTTCACGTTCAACGAACCCTCTATAGGAGAATCTTTCTTTTGTTTTAGACGGCGGTTTATTGTAAAGGTTACGCGGAAACAAATTGGATCTGAAATGAGCTCCATATTCCCTATTAATCTGGCAGGTATCTTGCTTCGTCGAATTAGGTCGAAGAATTCTGTTGTTGACCGCGGAATACTATCGATAAGAAAGCTCACTCCCTGACGGAGAAAGCATAATAGCATCAAAGGAGATTTCTTTAATGTTAAAACAACTTTTTGCAGCTATTGCTTTGATTTGCGCGGCACCCTTACTGCTCGGTAAAGTTCCAACTGCTTCGGCCGGGTACATGGGAATTGGAGAGCCGCCGCCGGGACAGCAGTTGCCGTTGCCACAATTACCACCGGTACAGGGTGATCTCAGGATAAAATCACCGCTGGGAGACATTCACTCTGCTCCGACAGTTCAGGAACGAACTGATCCGGGCCCGGCAAGTGCTGCCGGCATGGAAAAAGAGTCACCCCGGACATCTCAACCGCCTGCGGGAGAGGTTCACTCAACTCCGGCCCAAGTTAAAGAAGAGGTTCAGTCACCCGCGCCTGTCGAAAAGCCAGCCCCAACTCAGGAAGCCGATTCGTCGACAACGAAAATGCCATGGGTCCTCGTTGCGGGAGGCGTGGTTGCCGCATTTTTCGTCGGTCGGCGTACACGGCGGAAATGATTCGAAAAAATGCCGGCAGGCAGGTTTGTGAAAAATTGTGATACAATGAGGTGGCGTGCAGTCCACAGTCGCACCTCCCCCATAATGGAGATACCAATGAAAAGTATTCTGTTTACCGTGAGCGCATTACTTTTCGTCCTCGGACTAGTCGCGGTACAGACGACAAGGGCCGATGACTATCTGCAAGGAGCATCCGAAGTGGCTGTTCAGCCCGGCGACGGCAACACTCTTTTCTCCGCGGAAGAACTGGATGATCTTCTCGCTCCCGTCGCACTATATCCTGACCCGCTCCTTGCACAGATACTTCCGGCAGCGACCTTTGTCGATCAGATTGACGAGGCTGTGCGTTATTTAAGGCAGTATGGAAATTCGGCAAGGATCGATGATATGCCTTGGGATGTGAGTGTCAAAGCGGTAGCCCATTATCGCGATGTCCTCTTCATGATGGACCAGAAATACGACTGGACAGTATCCCTCGGGCAGGCTTACGTCAACCAGCCGCAGGATGTGATGGCAGCGATCCAGCGGCTGCGCGCAGAGGCAATGGCGGCAGGCAACCTGGTTTCTACCCCGCAGCAGCAGGTAATCACTGAAGATGACGAGATCAGCATCGTTCCTGCCCAGCCCGCTGAAATTTATATCCCTCAGTATGATCCGCTGGCGGTCTACCTGGAGCATCCTTATCCGGTGTACGGGCTCATTACCTTCGGCATCGGTTTACCCATCGGTGCATGGTTGAACCGGGATTGTGACTGGCACCAACACCGGGTTTACTACCACGGCTGGCAGGGCAGTGGCTGGATCAGCCGAGCCCGTCCTCACATACAGGTCCGCAACAATGTCTATGTAAACAAGACGTATAGCGTGGTTAAAGTCAACCGACAGGTGGTGCAGCACGACACGGCACGCTACCGTGAGGATATCCGCAGCAATGTGCAGTACCGCCCAGAGCACGTTGCCCTGCCGACGACCGCGAGACCTGCACTTCAACCTCGTGAAGGGATTCAGAGCAGCGCGCCACGCCCGGCCACAACCGCCGCCCGACCGGCACCGCATCCCGCCAGCGTCACTCAGCCGGCAACCACAAGGCTTGCTCCTCAGCCACACGTTGTAACGCAGAGTGGCGCGCCACGCCCGGCTACTACCGTGGCCCGGCCTGCTCCGCCTCCTGCCGGCACAGAAGTCTACAGGGGTCGCGTAGTACAGGGAGAACAGTCGGTAATGCGAACGGGTTACGGCATGTACGGCAGTGCCAAGGACGCCACAATGTACCGCAACCGCGGCCAGTCCAGCCAGGAGAATATGCAGCAGTTCAATCGGCAGCAGCCGACTTCCGTCCCCAGTGCACGTCCTGCCCCGACGCAACGCCCGGCAGCCGCCGGTAGCCGGCCGTCGACACCGCAACGTGCCGCACCTACAGCGGGACGCGGCGGGGAAAGACAACAACCTCGTTAAGTAAAAACCGCGGTGGTGAACCGTGTCTTGTTTCAGAAAGGATCGCAGGTATGACAAGAGATGCAATGCGTATTTTCTCCCCTTGTGAGAAACTATTCAGGCTGGCTGCTCTGCTTCTTGTATTGACGGTGCTCCCGGCTGGAAGTTTTGCCACCCAAATCGAGCCGGCTCAACGGGTTTTTTCTTCGCCTGAAGAGGCTCGACAGGCTCTGGTCTCCGCAGTTAAAGCAAAGGACCATGCTGCCCTGCGGGCGATTTTCGGACCTGTCGCCCGGGATCTGGAGCCGGGCGATCCGGTGGAGCAGGCAACCGAATTTAACCATTTTGCCCGCCACGTACAGGAAGGAGTCGAGATAACAAAGGAAGGAGATACCAAAGCGATTCTGGTGATCGGTGCAAAAAAATGGCCTTTCCCAGTCCCGATCACAAAAAGGGGGGATGTCTGGCTGTTTGACACTGAGGCGGGGCGCAAGGAGATCCTTACCCGGCGCATCGGCCATAATGAACTGCTTGCAATCAAGGTTTGCCGTGCCTACGTGGAGGCACAGCGGGAATACTACTCCATGCCTGAGCCGGACGGCGACCAGCTACCCAAGTATGCCCAACATATGATCAGTTCGCCGGAGAGAAGAGACGGCCTCTACTGGCCTGTTGCGGCCGGTGCGAAAGAGAGTCCGCTCGGTCCGTTGGTCGCAAGGGCCAAGGAGGAAGGGTACATGCAGAATCGCAAGGCAGGTGAAAGCGGTCCCCGGCCGTTCCAGGGCTACTATTTCCGTATACTCAAGCGCCAGGGTACGAGCGCCCCCGGCGGGAAGTACAGCTATGTCATAAACGGCAATATGGTAGCCGGTTTTGCGCTGGCCGCCTATCCCGCACGCTGGGGTGTTTCGGGGGTGATGACCTTTATTGTCAACCAGCAAGGAAGGGTTTACCAGAAGAACCTTGGGCC
Organism: Geobacteraceae bacterium; assembly: GCA_035686205.1. GTDB lineage: Bacteria > Desulfobacterota > Desulfuromonadia > Geobacterales > Geobacteraceae > CAIWTU01. Next base: position 3,354 of record DASRZQ010000040.1, on the reverse strand, counting down.
AAAGACCTCCGAGATAGCCCGCAAGATGAACGAGTATAATCCCGACGTGAGTTGGAAGTTGGCGGCGGAGCAGTGACCTGCCGCCCCATTAATCCGCTGTTTGTCTAAATCTCTTGATTATTGGCAGAATCAGCACGTTGGTTGTGGTGGACTTAAGGTTCTTGAATCTACGGAGCCTTTCCGAAGGGATGGGGAGCCAAAACTCTCACGAAAAGTCAACTTTATCGGACACTGCTTGAAAGGCAAGGTTCTGATTTTTACACCTGGCGGGAGGCGGCAAACCTTTTATCCCCCCGCGTCAATCCGCGAACACCAGCCCGCCCATCTCGCTCTCCGAAGTGACGATGAACCGGTCCAGCTCCTCGTCCTTCAGGGCCGACATCTCCCCGAGCGTAGTCGTTCTGGACGTATCTATCTCGCAGTCGCACGTATTGAACGTCGTCTGGTAAAACGAAAGCCGTTTATCCTCCCTGAGCCCCATCTCCAGAAAGCGCTGCGCGCCTTTGCGAACCAGGACAAGCCTTTCGCGCAGGTCCCGGACGGTCGCCACCGACCATACGCCCAGAACTACAGGGCTCTCGGACTTTCTCACGTCGCCGAAAAATTCGCCGCGCAGGAGATTGTCCCGCTTGCCGGTAAGATACGGGACGAAATCCATGTGTTCGGCAAGCTTCCGGTCGGTCGCGAAAAACCGGCCCGTTTCGGGATCCATGGTAAAAATGATGGTGCTTCCCGTAGCCTGCCCGTAGCTCTTGAACAACACGCCCCTGTAATCGTTGAAATCGAAATTCCGGGCAATGAAAGTTTCGTTGCGCTTGATGCGCCTTGTGATGCCCAGCAGCCACGACTTGATGACCTCATTGTCGGTCCTGCACTTCTCCAGTTCCGTTTTCAGGTACTGGAAGTCTTTTTTGTCGTTCCGATACAGGAGAATGCCGCGGTAAATATCACGCACGTTATTGTACCTGCTGAACTGGTACACCAGCTCATAGCTGAAGATCTCCATTTCCCTGAGCTGCCAGATAAACGCCGCAACCTGCGTCCTCGGGCTATCCGCGGTAATCGCGATGTGCCCGGTGGCTTTGATGAACCCGGTATACCTGGACTCCAGCTCGGTGAGCATTATGGTTTCTTTCCGCGTGCTTTTCTTGAGTGATATGGTCCACCTGGTAAATTCCCCCGCCTTGCTCTCCACCAGGATGTTGTTCGGGCCGAACGTCGAAAAAATCTGCCTGGTGCCCACCCCTTCGCCGGTCGTGCCCTGCTTCGTGGTTATGCCGACGAAAAGCGGAATCCTGTCTTCTCCGGTTTTCAGCCTGTTTTCCTCGATCCCGATACCGTTATCCTGTATGGAAAGGATTACCGAATCGTCCCTTTCCGCCAGTTTAATCTCGATGACGCCTTTCCTGCCGCTTTCCCTGACGGCGTCCAGCGAGTTGGAGACGAGATTTATCAGCGCCCGGCTGAAGTTCAGGTAGCTTCCCGTCACATGCGGAATTTTCGATCCCAGGATCAGTCGGATCTCGCAAGGCACAACGGAAACCTCGATCACCGGGATGACGCGTTCAGTTATCAGCTCCTGGATATCCACCTCGTGCAGAGTCCTGATCTTGTCTTCATACATGTTGAGGGTGTTCAGGAGCGCCGTGGTTTCCCGGTTGATATCTTCCACGACCTTGTTGAAATTATCGACCGAGAGCATGGAAGTCATGTCGAACAGCACGCGCAGCGATTTCTTCGCGTCGTGGCGGACCTTGGTAATTTCCTCGACGGCGGAATAATCCCTGGTTTTCGCCTGTTCGGCCTTGTCCCTTATCGTCTGGGCGCGGGCGGACATCAGGTAGAACTTCATTTTGCGGTAAACGATGGAGCCTTCGAAATCAAGTCCCTTGCCGAGGAAAAAGTCGACGCTGCTTATCAGTTTTTCCCATACGTACAGGTAGATATATGAATCGGCGGCCACGTCGTAGGCCAGCTTCTCCATGAAGGCCGAACCGATCCCCTTGCCCCTTCCGAACGGGCTGGTCACCTGCTTGTAGATGTGGAATTTCGATTTCTCGGCATCGGAATAAACAAGCATGTACCCGAGCAGTTCGCCCTCTTCTTCCCAGACATAGCTGTGCCCGTAATCGATTTCGATGCTTTTGTCCCTTTCGTAAGGGGTGGGAATCAATATCGAATCGATGTTCAGGTAAGGGATTTTGCCGATCCTCTCCTCGTACTCCTTGCTTAGGCGCTTGATACAGGGATAATAACCGCACTGTTCGTACATGGGGCGCTTTTGCCTCCCTGATTCGGATTTTTCCGCCAGCGGACCCGTTTGTCGGCCCGACCGCAAACCTGTTGGAAATTACTTTACTATTTTAACCCGGAAATTCAACTGATGCACATGGATATACGCGGACAGGGCGAAATTTCCGGCAGTTGCCGGAATCGAATATCGCGGGATTTCCGTTCAGGCCGGTTTCCATTCTGATTTATACCAAGTTGCGTTCAATTCGTTGTCATTTCGAGCTCCGGCGAGAAATCCTGAACACGTTTGTCAAAGATGTCTCTCTTCGTTCGACATGACATGTTTTGACATTGAATTATTGCAGCCTGGTGTTGGCAGCCTGTTGGTACAAATTTTCCGGCAAAAATATATATCATGAAAATAAAATATATACCGATAAGCTTAGAGGTATGATAATCAATACAACAAATAACCTCGGAAAAAATTTATGCCGCAGCACGGATAACGCGGGAAAAACCATGTCAAAGCAAAGCTCCACAAAAAAATGCCTGTTTGCCGTGCTTGTTTTCGCGGTCTTATTTATTTCAGACCTGGCAGTCGCTTATGACCATCACGACCTGGATCACCCCCCGCTAAGACCCTGCCCGATTTGCGCGTCCTCCCGCGTACTTTCGTTCGCGGACAATTCGCCGCCAATCTCCGATTTCATCGCAACTCCGGTATTTACGGCCTTTCTGCTCCCATTTGAAAGATACATCTCCTACCACACCGCTTTCCGGTCAATCCTGAATTACCGGGCGCCCCCGCCCGACAGCCGCCCGTCAAACAAACCCGCTTAATCCTGAAATTACCCGTGTCACCCGAACAGCGCGGGAGTTCCTTATTTTGTCTGTGTTTCGTCGGCAGGGCCGCTGCAAGCACGCCTTTTCGGGATTCGGAACCTAAAACCCGGTTTTCGCGAAGAAGCGTCAGCCCCGGATTTTCGCGGCGAAGACATTAAACCTGAAAAAAGCAGTCTCTCGCTAAGACGCTAAGGACGCAAAGTAAAATCACGAAGTCATCAAGCTAAACGAATTACCCGAATGGTTATATTCACTATATTTACAACCACTTGAATTTCT
>DASRZQ010000039.1:0-16524 GCA_035686205.1 Geobacteraceae bacterium | reverse complement strand
GTCACACCCGTTCCCATCCCGAACACGGAAGTTAAGCCCCTCAGGGCCGATGGTACTGCACGGGCAGCTGTGTGGGAGAGTAGGTCGCCGCCGGGATTTAATTCCAAATAAGCCCGCACAGCCTCCACGCCGTGCGGGCTTATTTGCGTTTAGAGGGAAACCTTGATGTAAAAATCCTATGAATCTCCCCTGTTCTATATAACAACCGAGGCGAAACCACCAAATATGAATACCAAAAACAACATTATTTTTCTTGAAAATGGAAAATGAAGAGTTGAGAGGCTAAACGGTGTCGATTGAAGGTGATGGTGCGGATTGAACAGATGGCGGATCAAAAACTCCCTGAATAGTTCCCGCGTTTCCCACGAAAAAAAGTACCGTAAATACCATTGACGAAAATTAATATGTAACGCATAATTATGCAACAGCCCCGAAAAAGCAAATCCATGTCAGATAACTGCATGATTAATTTGCTGAAGCGATTCTTGATGCATGAATAGAAATGCAGCGGAGGCACATGACTGTACATGCAAATAGGTTTGCCTAATACCCGCTAGCAGGCAACGTGTTCCGATGTAGCAAACGGGACAGCGCGTGGTAAACGTCGAAGTGTCGCGGCCGTCTGTGCGACAAAGCAAGGAGCGGAAAGCGCGAGACCCCCACCACACCGCGCAATTACATTGCATGGGCACCAAAAAAGCAGTTAAATCCGTGATGACCTTTGTAAAATTCAAAAGGTTAAGTTTTGTGCGGATAGTATTTGGCTTCCTGCAAAACTGAATACACCATGTACTGAAGAGGTCTTCAAATGTGTCGATAGCATCCGGCTGATTGCCGAATTCTTAAGGAATGGAGGGGCAGTTATGAAAACCGGTTTGGTATCATTATTTGCATTACTGCAACTGTGTATCATTGGGTTTATTGCCGTCCCCGATAGCGCGCTGTCGGCGCCTGTCCAGCTATCCACTGCCTGGAAATATGATTCAATGGACGGTTCGGATTACCGAAGTATTTCCAATGGCGATCTCATTGTTACCATCCCGGCAAAAGGCGTGGTGGCAAGGACGTTTCCTCCCTATCGGTATTCGATTAACGACGATTTTGCCGTTTCAATCTATTTCTCAGATTACAGCCATCAAGGGCCTAACACCAATCAGAGTTCAACCATTACTTCAAACGCCGGTATCAGTATCAACTGGTTCACTGGAAAAACAGACCCAATCCATGGTGACGAGCTGCTCGGAAATCTCTCCGTATGGAGAGGGTCGTGGTCGATTGACGATTCGGAGCACTATTTGTCCATATACGGAATCAATAACCGAAATTATGCCCAGGTAGTTTCTTTGCAGGAAATCGGTATGAACGATTCATCCGGTTTTCTCAGAATTACAAAACAAGGAGATAAGATTACCACAATGGTAACCGATAGCCTGGGACAAACGTATTCATGGAACTATACCGTCTCGGGACTGAACATAACAGGAAATGATATCATGGTCGGGATAGACACAAGTAATGGTCCGTACGATTTCACAACCGTTCGTTACTCCCGACTCGATATGACTACTCCCAGCGCAGTTCCTCTTCCGGCCTCAGTTCTTTTATTCAGCCCCCCATTTGCAGGCTTTTTCGTAGTGAAGAGATATCGCAAGAAAAGTGGATAAGTGTCAGGGCTGCCTATTAACGATAAATGCCAAATGGCCTCTGACTTAATCGGCATTCGCCGCCGGGAATTTAATTTCAAAAAAGCCCGCACAGCTTCCACGCTGAGCGGGCTTTTTTGCGTCGTGACGTTGGGAAATGATGGATGATAGGCAAAATTCGGTTAGGGAAACAGACGTTCGAAGGAATGAAAAACATACTTGAGTTGGCGTAATAGGGAACATGCAATGAAAAATCGAATTATAAAAAAAGAAAAATAATGCCGCAAAACGGCTAAGAATTTGAAACTGTTTTAAAAAATGTAAAAAGTTATCGTATTAAATTTTATAGTAAGGTCATTGAAACTGTAAAAATAATTAGAAAAGTGTTGACAAAAAATTTATTGTGAATCAAAATGTTTAAACAAGACTATAAAATAATAAAACAACAAGTGTTTTTTGATGGTAAAATTTGGATATGTACTGACGGCAAAAATGTGGTAATTTTTCCTGTCAGTACCGTGAGCAGCTGTAGTTCAGCATTTTTATTTGATTGAGGAAGCCGGATGACAATGAGGCGGAGAAGTATTTCAAACTACGGGGAGGAATGAGGGATGGAAGAAAAAAACAAATTTCTGGAAGATGTTGGACTGCGAAATCTGCCGTTTCCCATGAAAGTAGTTTCAAAAGCGGAACCGGACGGCCAGCATACTATCGCGAATATCAGTATCAGTGCGCGAATTATGCACGGTTTCGAAGCAAAATGGATCGATAAATTCATCCAGATTATTCACCAGCACAAGGACAGGATCGGTGCTAAAACACTACGGTCTCACATTCTGGATTATCTTGACCAATTGAAAGCCACGTCGGTCAGGATTGATTTTGAATATCCGTTTTTCGTGGAAAAAACAACTCCGGTATCGAAGGAAAAATGTCTGGTAAGATATTTCTGCACTTATTCGGCTAAAGTCACTTCCGCCGAAGGAGTCGCAAAAATTATTTTCAAAATTGACATCCCTGTTATCACTACCTACCCCGGTTCAGCCGCCGACAAGCCTGGCGGACTTTTCGGCCAGTTAAGCGTTATTACCGTGGAGTTGTCATCGGAGAAGGATATATTCCCTGAAGATATAACGGAGATGGTTGACAAACATTCACTCGCGCCGGTCTATTCTTTCCTTACACAGCAGGACCAGGAGCACATCATCAACATAGTGCACTCTGAGGAGAAGACCAGTGTCGATGTAGTTGATGCAATCAAGAAGGAGCTGGCTTTCAATCGCGATGTCACCTGGTATTCGGTCAAGAGCTCAAACTTCGGGATTTTGCAGTCATACTCAACCATTATCGGGATTGAAAAGAGCGCCTGGATTCCATTCAGCGGCGAATAGCCTTTTTAAAAACTAGGAAATAAAAAAGAGACTGCTTTTGATTTTCGAATAAGGCAGTCTCTTTTTTTTGATATCTTCTCGAATCCCCGCCCGGAAAAAACAAGATGCGGAAAAGTATCACCTGAAACGGCTTTCAATTATGTTGTCGGTTTTCTCCACTGTAACTCCATGATCGACGTTAGCGGCGGCATGAAGCAAGATCTTGAAAATCGATTCAACCTCATCGGGATTTCCTACTGCCTCGGCAATTTCTTCGGCGGTCAAAGATTCGCCGTTTTTCCTCGAGCGCAGAAAATTAAGGACCTCCGTTTGCAGAATAAGGATTTTCTCGGCGGCCTTCTTCCCTGCTTCAACTCCCGGCTGATGGTATGCGTTTATGTTTATCAGCGAAGCATAGAAACCGACGGCGCGTTCATAAAGCGCAATAAGGACACCAATCGACCATGCGTCGATCTTTTCGATTGTTATGGTAATTGATTCCCGACCGCCGTCATGCAATGCCCGTCGCGTGCCGTTAAGAAATCCGTTCAGGAAATCTCCGCTGGTGAAACTATCCTCGACGGCAATTGATTTTCCGTTTCTGTCGCGCAGAACTTCGATGAAAGTAACGAAGAAATTGTTCAGGCCATCGCGGAGTTGCTGTACATAGGCGTGCTGGTCCGTGGTTCCTTTGTTGCCGAAAACGTTGATGCCCTGATTGACTTCCGCTCCGTCAAGGTCATATTTTTTCCCAAGCGATTCCATGACCAGTTGCTGCAGATACCGCGAAAACAGGAGGAGACGATCTTTATAGGGCAGTATGACCATGTCTTTCAGTCCCTGACCTCCCGTCGCGTGGTGCCACATTAGGGCGAGAAGTGCCGCCGGATTGCTCATCGTGGGCGCTTTTCTCGTCAGTTCATCACACCTGCGAGCGCCGTTAAGCAAAGCGTCTATGTCAAATCCCTGTAAAGAAGCCGGAACCAGGCCGACCGCGGACGTCGCCGAAGTTCTGCCGCCGACCCAGTCCCACATGGGAAAACGTTTCAGCCATCTTTCGCGTTCGGCTTCCCGGTCCAACTGGCTTCCCGCCGCGGTAATTGCGACTGCGTGGCCGGGAAAATCAAGGCCGCTGCGCCGGTACGCCTCTCTGGCCTCCAAAAGGCCGTTCCTCGTTTCCTTCGTTCCTCCGCTTTTTGAAATAACGATGGTCAGGGTTTCCTTAAGAGCTGACCCTATTTCCGCGAGTGTACGGTCAAAACCGTCAGGGTCGGTATTATCGAAAAAATAGGGTGTCATGGGGTCCGTGGGGTTGGCGAGCGCGTCGGCAATGAATTGCGGACCCAGCGCAGAACCGCCGATCCCGATCACCAGAATCCGCGTAAATCGTTCTGCTTTTGCGGGCCTGATGCGGCCTGAATGGATATCCCCGGCGAAAGCTTTTATTTCTTTTATGGCTTCCTCTATTGCAGCCCTTGTCTCCGGAGAAGGCGAAAATCCGGGATTTCGGAGCCAGTAATGGCCGACCATACGTTCCTCATCCGGATTTGCGATGGCACCATTTTCAAGCTCGTTCATCTTGCCGCGGGCCATCTGCATTATCGGCTCCATTTCCTTAAAAAATCCTTCAGGGAAATTCATCCTGCTGATATCCATGAACAGGCCGATTTCGGGGCATTGACACAGATAATTTTTATATCTTTCCCACAACCGTGGATTCGGCATTCCGTTTACCTCCTGATATGATTTAAGTCGCAGCGCTGTCAGCGAGTAATCCCGCCGCGTCAAGGTCAAGAAGCCATATTGACTTGCCATTGGCTGGAATTACCCATGCGGCGGGCAATTCGGGTTTTTTCACTTCAATAATATCTCTGACAATGCCCGCTTTAGATTTTCCGGTAACAAGAAAAACTACTGCTGCGGCATTGTTTAATACTGGAATCGTGAGGCTGATCCTGTGGCTCCCAAGTTTTTCCACATAAACTGGCACTGCAGTCTCCGAAATATCGGATACCGGCTTTTCCCCTGGGAAAATCGAGGCTGTATGGCCGTCCGTGCCGACGCCGAGATATACGAGGTCAAATCTCGGGAGCGTCCCATTGCCGAAAAATGTCCGTAAGTCCCTGTCATATGCAGAAGCGGCCTCTTCAGGATCCAGTTCTCCGGGAATACGGTGGATGTTGGCATCCGGGACGGGCACTTTTGACAGCAGCATATTGAACGCCATTCCGAAATTGCTGTCCGGGTGGTCTTTTGCGACACAGCGTTCATCGGTCCAGAAAAAGTGGATTCGTTTCCAGTCGATGCGTGCCCGGTAATATTCGGAAGAAAGCAAAGAGTAAAATGGCGCGGGTGTCGAGCCGCCGGAGATGGCAACAGAGAACACCCCCCTTGCGGCGATTGCCGTCCCGGCTTCAACGGTAAACAGTTCCGCCGCCTTGCGGGACAAGTCCTCAATGCTCTTTGATATATTGATTGTTCTACCTGTCACAGGGATCTCCAACTGCGCCCGTCACGTTCAAGGAGTTTCGCCGCCGCGTCAGGCCCTTCCGAGCCGGCCGCATAATTTGGAAACGGAAGATCTTTCGCGGTTTCTAGCATTTCAATAACCGGAGTCAGGAGCGACCATGTGAGGTCGACCGCGTCAGCCCTGACAAACAGCATCTGGTCTCCCTCCATGCAATCCAGGAGGACCCGCTCATAGGCATCGATGGCAATATTCCGGGGGTAGGAAAAATCGAGATTGACCGGCATGAGACACATTCGCGAGCCCGGGCTCTTCGCCTGGAATTCCAGGGTAATTCCTTCATCCGGCTGCACCCGAATAATGAGGGTGTTAGGTTCGATCCTGCTGCCCATGGACTGAATGAACATCATGTGGGGCACCGGCTTGAAGTGAACGGAAATTTCCGTAGTGCGCCTTTTCAGCCTCTTGCCGGAACGAAGGTAGAAAGGAACTCCGTTCCATCGCCAGTTCTCGATGTCAACCCTTAACGCCGCGTACGTCGGCGTGCGGGAATCCACTGCCACTCCGGGCTCTTGGCGATAACCACACACTTCATCTCCCGCGAGTGAACCACTGCCGTACTGGCCGATTACTATGAATTCCTCCGGTCTTTCCAGGTTGAACGGGCGGATTGCCTGGAAAACCTTTGCCTTTTCATCTCTTACCCGGTCGGGGGTGAAAAGGGACGGCGGTTCCATGGCAGTCAACGACAGGAGCTGGAACATGTGATTCTGGAACATGTCCCTCAAGACGCCGGAATCTTCGTAATAACCCGCCCGCTGCTCGATGCCGAGTGTTTCGGAGGCGGTTATCTGGACATGGTCAATGTAGTGGCGGTTCCAGAGGGGTTCGAAAATTGAATTGGCGAAACGGAACATCAGGATATTCTGCACGGTTTCTTTGGCCAGATAGTGATCGATCCGGTATGCCTGACGCTCGTCGAACGCCATCAGCAGGACCGTATTGAGCCCCTTCGCCGACTCCAGGTCTCTTCCGAAGGGCTTCTCGATAACGATTTTCACCGAATTCCCCTTTTCCTGGGAAAGCCGGGTTGTCAGGAGATTTATTATTATATCCTCGTAAACCGTGGGTGGGGTTGCAAGATAAAAGATCCGGTTTCCCATGGAACCGGCGGCCTTTTCCCGCGACGGAAGGAATTCAGCAATATTCTTAATATAAGTTTCGGGGTCACCGTAGTCGATTGTCTGATATTCAAGAAGAGCGGAAAAATCGTTCCAGCAGGTATCGTCGCATTCATCGGATATCGTGTCGCGGGTGCTTTTGCGCATTTCCTCCCTGAACCGTTCCGTGGTCATGGGGGTGCGACCCGTACCCAGGACGAAGAAGCCGTCTGGAAGCAGTCTTTGCCTGTGCAGTCGATAAACGGACGGGATCAGCTTCCTTTTTGCCAGATCACCCGATGCCCCGAAAATAATAAGGCAGCACGGCCGCGGAACATCGATCTGGCAACTGAGATTGCCCGGCTGGGTTCCTATGAAACCGGGGATGTCCATATCATGGCCTCTCGAAGCGGATTATTCCTGCCTGGACGCAGGTTCGACATCACCGGCGCCGGCTGAGGTTTTTTTCTTTTCATCGGCAGCCCGAACGATGGCATGTCCGCCGAATTCATTGCGCAACGCCGCCAGCACCTTGTCGGAAAAACTGTCCATCATGCGGGAACGGAAACGCTGGAACAGGGCCGCGGCAATCACCGGCGCCGGAACTCCCGTGTCGATCGCCTGCTGCACGGTCCAGCGCCCTTCGCCGGAGTCTTCCACATATCCCTGCAGCGATTCGAGGTCTCCATCCTTGCGGAAAGCCGCTTCGGCCAACTCGAGCAGCCAGGAGCGGACCACGCTTCCCCTGTTCCAGAGGTGGGATACCGCCGCCAGATCGAGGCCGGAGCCGTACGGGGAAGCCTTCAAAATGGAAAACCCTTCGCCGTAGGCGGACATCATTCCGTATTCAATGCCGTTGTGCACCATCTTGACGAAATGCCCGGCCCCGCATTCACCGCAATACATATAGCCTTCCGGGGGCGCCAGGGTCTGGAAAAGGGGTTCCAGACTCCGGAAAATTTTCTCGTCACCGCCCACCATGAGGCAGTATCCTTCTTCCAGCCCCCAGATCCCGCCGCTGACACCGGCATCGAGATAATGGATTCCGTAATTTTCGAGGTGGCGTTTCCTTTTGATGTCGTCCCGATAGAAACTGTTTCCGCCGTCGATGATTATGTCTCCCGGTTCCAGGAGCGGCACGAGCTGGTCGATTGTCGAATCCACGATTTTTCCCGCCGGCAGCATCAGCCAGACGGCCCTCGGAGGGACAAGCGATTTTACTGCTTCTTCAAGGGTAAACGCCCCTTTTGCTCCTTCCCGCGTGATTTCCTCAACTTTGTCTGGAGACCGGTTCCAGGCCGTTACCTGATGCCCGCCCCGGATCAGTCTTCTGGCCATATTTATTCCCATGCGTCCCAAACCAGCTATGGCGACCTGCATTTAATCCTCCTTTTGCCTTTTGCCCGTTGCCGGAAATTCAGGCGGCCAGTGATCCGGTGCAGCTTGAACCCTCGCCGGCAGTGCAACAGTAACAGTGCTGAGCCAGAAAAAGTTCTTTGCCCCGCTCAGCCGCCTTTTCGAGGTCGTTGACGTTCAATGCCGTCCCGTCCGAAGCCGTTATGGGAAGCCCGATGGCCTGGTTGAAATCACAGTTGTACAAAATCCCCTGCCAATCAACGCTCAACATGTTCCGGCACATGATTAACGGCGCCGTTTCCGGATTGAAATTTACCGCAAGCAGTTCCAGGTACCGTTCGAAAGCGCCCCGGTTTTCGAGGTATTTCCTGAAACGGCCGATCGGCGCATTGGCGATCGTGTATAGTTTGTTGAACCTGATGCCGTACTCATTGCTTAAATGTGCCCTGTATGCTGCTTCGAGCTCCGCCTGTGGTCCCGGGAGATACTCGCCGCCGGGGTTATAGACGAGGTTCAACTCAAGCGTGTCGCCGTATCCGAATCCGTTCAGCCTCCGAAGGGCCTCGACGCTTCGCGCGAAAACCCCCTTGCCCCTTTGACGGTCCACGTTTTCTTCGGTGTAACAGGGAAGGGACGCGATAACCACAAGCCGGTGTTCGCGGAAAAAACCGGGGAGCCATTCCATTCCCTTTTCGGAAAATATAGTCAGGTTGGTGCGGACCATCCGCCTGCGGGACAGCCCTGACGTGGCTTCGACGAGGAACCGGAAGTGCGGGTTCATTTCGGGACAGCCACCGGTAATATCGAGTGTAATCCCACTGTTGCATGTCAGGAAACCGATCAGCGTCTCCATGACCTCTCTGCCCATGATCCTGTTTCCTGCCGGAGACGCTTCGATGTGGCAGTGGCTGCAGCACAGGTTGCACAGATTTCCGAGGTTGATTTGTATTGTATTCAATGTGTCGAATTTGCAGTAAACCGGATTGATGTTCCTTATTCGCTCCTTGAAGGCTGCGTTCATATCACGCTCCAAAAATCGGGATATCACTTGATATTACCACAAAAGCGAGTGTGTTCAAACCTTAATGAGCCATTTTACGGCCATTTGCATATCTGCTCCATGCTCCTTCAGCACAGTATTTCCCATGCTTCGCGAACCTCCGGATTCAACTTTCGAGGAAGTACTGGAAGGGGCCGGATATTCTTCCGGAATAAATACTTTGAGGCATGACGGCGGGAGCGCTGCCGGGCGACGGAAAACCGCGGCAGAAAAACTTTGACAAAACAGAAGGCATTACTTTACTATGACCGCAGCAAAAAATGAGGTAATGGAATGGATGAAGCGCTGGCCCTCATAGATAAAGACCTGAAAAATGTGGAGATGCAGTTCCTGAAGGACCTGCATTCCAATGTTCCTTTGATCCGCAAAGTCACCGAATATGTGTTTTCCAGCGGCGGGAAGCGCATCCGGCCCGTGTTGCTGCTCATGTCGGCCAGACTTTGCGATTACCGTGGAGACAGGCATGTGCCGCTGGCCAGCGTAATCGAGTTCATCCATACCGCCACGCTTCTGCACGACGACGTGGTTGACAACGCGCAGCTCAGGAGGGGCATTGCCTCCGCCAATACCCTGTGGGGCAACGAGGCTTCAGTGCTCGTGGGAGATTACCTTTTTTCCAAATCATTTTCGATCATGATTGCCGACGGCGATCTGAGGATACTTCAGGCCCTGTCCAATGCCACAACCATAATAGCTGAAGGAGAAGTGCTCCAGCTGACCAGTTCCACAGACCTTGATATTACGGAGGAACGCTATATCGACGTGGTGAAGAGCAAGACGGCAATCCTACTTGCCACGGCATGCCAGGCAGGCGCAATCCTCGGCAAGGCGCCGGTTGCTCATGAGAACGCCCTGAAGGATTTCGGAATGAACCTCGGAATCGCTTTCCAGCTGATTGATGACTCCCTCGATTACACATCGAGCGAGGAGCAGTTCGGCAAAAGCATCGGGCACGACCTGGAAGAGGGGAAAATCACCCTACCGTTGATTCATACGTTGAAAAAATGCACTTCGTCAGAGAGAAACGAGATAGCCGAGATAATAGGAAAGGATTTTCTGCTTAAAGATGATTTCGGCAATGTATTCGATCTGGTCCACAAATACGGCGGCATCGATTATACCATGCGGGTGGCAATGGAATATGTCGATAACAGCAAGTCATGCCTGGATGTTTTCGCTGATTCAGCCGAGAAAAACGCATTGAAAGCGCTCGCGGACTACGTGCTTACCCGACAGAGATAAGTTCCTTTTTCCGACCCGGTTTCCGCCGGTGACAAAACGCAAATCCTTTCGCTGAATCGCCTTAAAGCTTCACCGTTCCAGTTTGTTCCTCGTATTTGATCCGGCAGAATGCCCCTTGAGCCCTCATTTTCCTGGTTTTATCCATATGGGAAATCGTTTTTCCCATGGAAACGGATCCGGATGCACTCAAACGGCGTTTCCCTTCAATGAATACCTCTCTTGCGGATATCCACCAGTAATGATATACACTTCTGTAGCAGGAGGTTCAGATTGAACAAGTTTCACGTTCTTTTCATATCATTACTGTTTCTTGCCTTGACCGGCTGTCCGGACAAAGCTCCGGTTCCCCGCGAGGGCGCTTCGGCGCCTGATTTCACGCTCGAGGGTGTTTCCGGCGAAAAAGTGCGTCTTTCCGATTTGCGGGGGAAGGTCGTTCTGCTGAATTTCTGGGCGAGCTGGTGTCCGCCCTGCCGGGAGGAAATTCCTTCGCTGTTCACCCTGAACGCTGCATTGACCGGAAAGAACTTCCGGATGCTGGCCGTAGCGATTGATGAAGGCGGCAGGGATCAGGTCATGGAATTTTTCAGAAGGACCGGCGTAAGTCTGCCGGCGCTTTTCGATCCGGGCGGTAATGTCGGCAAGAGCTACGGGATCACCGGTGTGCCGGAAACATTTGTTATTGACAAGCAGGGAGTTATCCGGAAAAAAGTGATAGGCCCCATCGAATGGACCGACCCCGGGATGATGGGGTACATAAGTAATCTGGCGAACTCGGAGTGAACCAATGGAATCAGCCAACATAAGCTTTGCGGGGGCCTTTATTGCCGGCCTTCTTTCATTTCTTTCCCCGTGCGTGCTGCCCCTCATACCGTCATACGTGACATATATCACCGGTCTCTCTTTCGCGGACCTGAAGGCCGAACACCCTTCACACAAGGTCAGGCGCCAGACTATTATCCACTCGCTCATCTTCATTGCCGGTTTTACGATGGTTTTTGTTTTGCTCGGGGCTTCCGCCGGCTACGCCGGAAATTTTCTGCAAGCGCACAAGGATATCCTGCGGAAAGTAGGGGGCGTGCTTATCGTTCTTTTCGGTATACATGTGACCGGCATTGTTGACATCGGCATTCTGCTCGGAGAAAAAAGGTTTACCATCCATCGCAAACCGGCGGGCTATCTGGGCAGTTTTCTGGTCGGTCTGGCCTTTGCCGCGGGCTGGACTCCCTGTGTCGGTCCCATCCTGGGTTCCATACTGGCGGTGGCGCTTACCGAGGCTAAAGTTTACCGGGGCATGGCTCTGCTTCTGGTCTATTCGCTGGGGCTCGGCACGCCCTTTTTCCTTTCATCCCTGGCCTTGCACAGGTTTCTGGTCTTTTTCAACCGCTACAAAAAGCATATCCGTGTCATGGAGATAATTACAGGGGTGTTTCTGATCATCATCGGTGTAATGATATTTACCAATTACCTCACGATATTGTCGAAATATGTAAGCATGTGGTTTGGAGGCGGTGAGTAAGTGACCCCCGTCGCCCACAACAGAGGTTTGCTCGAAAGAATGTCCGTTCAGCTCACGGTATCGGACCTGGATACGACCGAGGCCTTCTATGCGGGAATTCTGGGAGTACCGGTGCAGAGGAGCCTGCCTGCCCAGGGGTTTCCCGAATACCTGATCATGGAGCACGGAGACTGGACCATTGTCTTCAATGAGGAGTCGGCGGTGGTCAATGCGCACCCGGTGCTTGGGGAACAGCTGGGGTCTTTTCCGAAGGGGGTAGGGGTTACTTTTCATTTTCGCGTCGATGGCATCGAGGATATAAACCAGGCGCTGATCGACGAGGGACTGGAAATACTTTATCCGCTGGATTTCAAGCCGTACGGGTTCAAGGAACTCTGGTGCTTCGACCCGGACGGTTATCTGGTGGTTCTCGCGGAACCGTGGTAGCCGTCAGAGTATTTACGTAAAAAAGCCGCCCCTTTCCAGGGACGGCTTTTTTTCTTGTTCCAGCGCTATCATTCAGATTCAGGAACCAGCTTGTGTTCCGGGTGCGCTTTCATGTGTTCCTGGACCGCCTGGAGAGAAGTAAATTCGACGCCGCAGGTGGAGCATTTGATCAGGGGCTTTGCGGTTTGCCCAGGTATCGGGGCCAGCTTATGCTCCGGATGGGTTTTAATGTGTTCCTGGGCCTCTTTAAGGGTCGTAAATTCCACGCCGCAGGTGGAGCATTTGATCAGAGGCTTCGCGGTTTGTCCCGAAACCACGACAATCTTGTGTTCAGGATGCGCCTTCAAATGTTCCTGAAGTTCTTTGAGAGTCGTGAATTCCACGCCGCAGGTCTGGCATTTGATCAGAGGTTTTGCCGTTTCCTTTGTGGGAGCGGGAGCTGAGGCTTCGGGATTCGGCGCGGCTGTCTCATCGGCCAGAGACGTGACCCCTGATGTGAAAATGCAGAACATGGCTAGTGCCGATCCAAGAAAAATAACGGTTAATACCTTACGCATGATTTTTTCCTCCTTTTTGCACGACGTTCTGGATTCTTGCAATATACATCTAGCATAGAATTTATGTTAAAAATGTCAAGACCGCGGGCGCGGCAGCCCGGTTATCGGTGCTCGGCGGAGAATGAACGAAAAAAGCCTCAAAATGAGATCTTCCGGGCTCAAACCGGTTGACAGGAGCGCCGCGAATATATACTATGAAAATCATTTTCAAATGAGGGGCTAACGTGAAACGGTCCAAGAAAAAGATCTTCCAGGATTTCATTGCCCGGAAAGGGCTGAAAACAACAAGGCAGCGCGACATTATCCTTGACGGGTTCCTTTCCAGCGACGCTCACATGAGCATAGAGGAGCTCTATCTGAAGCTGCGCTCGAAATATCCGAACATAGGATATGCAACGGTGTACCGGACGCTGAAGCTGTTTTCCGAATCCGGGATTGCAAGGGAAATCCAGTTCGGAGACGGCCAGACGCGATACGAACATGCCTCCGAAGGCGAGCACCACGACCATCTCGTCTGCACCCGCTGCGGCGAGGTGCTGGAATTCTCCAACGATTCCATCGAAAAGCTCCAGGATGAAATTGCCAGGAGCCACGGATATCTCGTTCATACCCACAAGCTGGAACTGTACGGCATTTGTCCCAAGTGCAGGAAATAGAAATTTTTAGCGTTTAAATGAAAGTGAATTTCATAGGCAATAATTTTCATATGAGGTAGTTATGTCCCTTTTCAAGAAGAAGCCCTGCTGTCACTTGCCCGCCAAGGGCGCCGCCGGAGGGAAATGCAGAAAAGTGGCCCTGGTCGGTAACCCGAACGTCGGCAAGAGCGTCCTGTTCAATGCCTTGACCGGGGCCTATGTGACGGTGTCCAATTACCCGGGGACTTCGGTGGAGGTTTCCCGCGGGACCGCCGTTCTGGGAGACATTCATTGCGAGGTTATCGACACGCCGGGGATGTACGCGCTGCTTCCCATTACGGAGGAAGAGCGGGTGGCCAGGGAGATCCTGCTCAAGGAATCCCCGGATGTGGTGGTCCATGTCCTCGATGCGAGGAATCTTGAGCGCATGCTCTCCATGACGCTGCAGCTTATCGAGGCCGGGCTGCCGGTGATTCTGGTTATCAATATCATGGACGAAGCGGAGCGGATGGGCCTCTCCATCGATATCGGACTGCTCTCCGAAAAACTCGGGATACCGGTCATCGGCGCGGCTGCGGCCAAGAAAATCGGGCTCCCGGAGCTGAAGGAAGCCATAGCATCCTATGACGCCCGAAAACACGCGGTGTTCGGCTACAGCAGAAGGCTCGAAGCCGATATCGAAGATGTGGCGGAACTCCTGAAGAAAAGCTATTCCCTTTCCAGGAAGGCTCTGGCGCTTCTCCTGCTGCAGCGGGACAATGAAGTGGGCGACCTTGTCAGGCAAAATGAAGGCGCCTGTTTTGCCGGGGTCGAGGAAAAGGTTAAGGAGAAGATATTTGCCCGCCGGGATTCTTTCCATCTTGACCTGTCGATGGAAAGGAAAAGCGTGGTAAAGGGGCTGCTGAACGGGGTTTTCCAGGAGCCCGCCAATGCGCGGGTGACGTTCGGCGAACGCCTGTCCAGCCTTTCGGTGAACCCGCTTACCGGCATCCCGCTGCTCCTGGTCGTTCTCTATTTCGGACTGTACAAGTTCGTCGGCGATTTCGGCGCCGGCGTGATGGTGGATTTTCTCGAAGGGACCGTATTCGAAAAGTATTTCAATCCCTGGATTACCGGGATTGTCAGGCATGTTATCCCCTGGAGCGTCCTGCAGGAGCTGTTCGTCGGCGAATACGGCGTAATCACCCTGGGCATCCGCTACGCGGTGGGGATTATACTTCCCATTGTGGCCACGTTTTTCCTGTTCTTTTCCATGCTCGAGGATAGCGGATACTTCCCGCGGCTGGCCCTGCTTGTGGACCGGGTGTTCAAGAAGATCGGCCTGACCGGCAGGGCGGTCATCCCCATGGTTCTCGGGTTCGGCTGCGATACGATGGCGACGATGGTAACCCGGACCCTGGAAACGGTAAGGGAAAGGATTATCGCGACGCTGCTGCTGGCCCTGGCCATTCCCTGTTCGGCCCAACTGGGGGTCATACTGGCGCTCCTGTCCAAGTTTCCCGGGACGCTGCTGGCCTGGGCCGTCTGCCTGCTCATAATCTTTCTCGTCATCGGCTTCCTTGCGGCGAAGGTCATGCCCGGCGAAGCGCCCATGTTCTATATGGAACTCCCGCCAATGAGGCTGCCGCAGCTGTCCAATGTCATAACCAAGACATACAGCCGCATGCAGTGGTATTTCATGGAAATCCTTCCCCTTTTCGTGCTTGCCTCGGTCCTTCTCTGGCTCGGAAAGATCACCCATTTCTTCGAGAAGATGGTGGACTGGATGACGCCGGTCATGGCTTCGCTGGGGCTTCCCAGGGAGACGGCGGTCGCTTTCATTTTCGGGTTCTTCAGGCGCGATTACGGCGCGGCCGGGCTCTATGACCTGCAGACAAAGGGGATAATGAATGCGCGCCAGCTGACGGTCGCGGCCGTCACTTTGACGCTGTTCATCCCGTGCATTGCCCAGTTCCTGATCATGAAAAAGGAGCGGGGAATGAAAGTTGCGTGCTCCATCGGGCTGTTCGTCAGCCTGCTTGCATTCAGCAGCGGCTGGCTGCTCAATGAATTTCTGCTCCATACGGGTATGCTCCAGTGAAATGCGGGTTCTGCGGTTTCGAATTCGATGAGCAAGAGGGAAACACCGGATGCAAAAGCTGCCCGCTGGCCTCCGGCTGCAAGATGGTAAAATGTCCGCGGTGCAATTACGAAAACCCGCCCGAACCGGGGATAGTAAAGAAAATAAGGAAAATTTTACGCAGGAGATAATATGAAACTTTCTGAAAAAGCCGAAGAGATACTGGAATTTCTGTGGATGCAGGTGGAAGAGGAAGGACGGAGTTTTACGGATTTTGAGAAAATGTCCGTACCTTCCGACGATCCCGCATATGAGGAACTCAGGGTCCTTGCCCTGATCGAGATCAGGGACGGAAGAATCTATCTGCGGCCTGAAGGAAAGGAAGAGGGGCGGAAGATCATCCGGCGCTACCGTCTTGCCGAGAGGCTGATGATGGACGTGTTCAACATCCGCGGCGAGCAGGCTAAGGAAAAGGCTTGCCAGTTCGAGCACCTTCTCAATGAAGGTGTCGATACGAAAATCTGCACCATGCTGAATCATCCCGAAACCTGCCCGCACGGCAGACGTATCCCTCCCGGCGAGTGCTGCGTCGAGGCGAGGCGAAGCGGCGACCTGGGAGTCGTGCCGCTCACCGAACTGAAACCGGGCGATGAAGGGGAGATCGCATATATCCAGACCGAAGACGACAAAAAGATGCAGAAGCTGATGGCCATGGGGGTTTTGCCCGGAAACCGCATCCGCCTAAGTCAGACCTTTCCTTCTTATATATTCCGGGTGGGCTATTCTGAGTTCGCCATAGATACGAACATGGCGAAGGAAATATTCGTCAGAAAATAGATATAAGTATCCGCCGGGAATCTCATGCGATAGTAGGACATGTCTTTCCCGTAAAATGAATCATCCCGGCAAAAAGGCATCGACTTCCGCGTTGCCTTTTTTGCGTGACAATTACCGGCAAATCCATTAATCTTGCGCCGGGAATCAGTGCTGAGAGGAGAAAAATATGAAAAAACTTACTGCCATGACGGCTGTA
>DASRZQ010000038.1:0-6068 GCA_035686205.1 Geobacteraceae bacterium | reverse complement strand
ACTAAAACATCACTTCCCGGATTCAGCGCTACAGAACCAAACAGTCAGAACACAACTTATTCCTACGCATACGATCGTTCAAACATTCCAATTGATGCTCAGAATATCAAATGGATTTATGATGTCACGGTAAACATCGGTCGCGGAAATCAAAAAAACAGTATCAACTTAAGTGATGCAAATCCAAATGGCAGTGATAGTTCCGGTGATCTGGTTAAAACATATATAACCGGAGAAGGTAAACTGAGTGTAGAGATAACCAAGTAATATTAAAGTAGATTGGTCAACCAAATATTTTGTTTTTCTCTATGTAAGCCAGGAATTTATCGAATGATATGAGTCAGGGGCAGTTCCTTTCTATGCCACAAAAAAATCAAAGAGGAGGAAATTATGTCAACAAAACAATGGATACGCAAAGAGTTGCTAACCCCCATCATTGTGCTTGCCGGTTTTGTTGCCGTATTGAATTTGGCGGGATGCAACTTATTCAGTAGCGGCGGCACGGTTCAACCACCTTCTGCTTCTTCAGGCGGCAGTTTGTCAGTACAGGTTGGTTTTGGCGCCGTTTCAGCCAATGCATACCAGTGCACGGGCCAAGGAGACGTCTCTATCGCGCCGATTTCCTTGACGGGTTCTTCGGGTTCAGACAAGGCAACTAGTCAACATTATGTTTATTCCGGGTTTTCAGGGCTGACACCGCCAGCTTGCAGGGCCAACCCCGTTTCTTTCAGCGGATTGAAGCAAGGCACATGGCGGGTAGTTTCGTCGAACTCGCTTGGTGCGTGCACGGCAAATATAACTGATAATTCAATAACAACAGTCAAGATATCGGACGGCGTTTGCCAATGATACGCCGCAGCTATGCAAAATAATGGTGTGGACATAAATCCGGGGGCATCCATTAATTAATTACGTTGCATAATGATTTATGGATGTCCCCAGAATTAACCAAACTGTTTCGGCAGACTCCTAGTCTTCTTTTTCAGTAGTACTCGTATTTCCATTCCATTTAGTACCTCCGCCGCCGTCTGAAGATCCGGCATCGCCGCCTGCATCGTTGCCTTCTGCAACTCCTGCGTCCTGTCCTCCTGCGTCCTGTCCTCCTGCGTCCTGTTTGCCGGCATCCTGTTGTCCAGCATCCTCTTTGCCAGCGTCGCTTTTGTCATCATTACTCAAGTTTATTCCCCAGTCTTTAGTAACTTTATCGCCACCAATCACCCCGGCGTCCTGATTGCCGGCATCGCTTTTGTAATCTTTACTCAGATCCAATCCCCATTTATCGGTAACGTCATCGCCACCGATGACTCCAGCGTCGGATGAGTCATCCGGATGTTTAATCTCGGGAGGACATTGATGATCCAATTCAGGCTGGGAAGCATTTTTTCCTTTGGGACCGGATTTCAATGGTGGGTTTGGCATGATAGGCTCCTTTCCTGGCAATTGCTTTTGATATTGTTCGGAATCGCTTACATCTACAAAGAAAACATATCACCAAGCTATATGTAGTCAATTAAATATATTGAATTATAATTTGCTTATTTCATTCATCCAAACTCTTTCCGGCTTAAACAAAAGCGAATCGTCGATTACTTGCAACAGACAAGAAGATTCATGTCGAAAATGATAATTGATGTGGCTATTGGTGGATTGCGGTTGTCAAACAAAGGTTCCTGTCAGAAAGATAGCAAGCAGGAGTCGATTCCAGAGATAGCTCATTAGAACAACAATCCCGGGTTGCGAGTGCATTCCCATTCTTTCCTTTGACAATCACCGAAAAATGAGCCACTATTCATTCATGAATCTTGTCACCATCGAAAAAGCATCCGGCTATGGCCGGGATGAAATAAAATCGGCCGTCATCCGCCTGCTGGAGCCGCTGGGAGGAATGGATGCCTTCGTCAAGCCGGGCGAAAAAGTCCTGCTCAAGCCGAACATGCTTTCCGCCAAGCCGCCGGAGGCGGCGGTTACGACGCACCCGGAGGTACTGCGGGCCGTCATCGAGCTGGTGCTGGAGTGCGGCGGGCTGCCGCTGGTGGGAGACAGCCCGGGGATCGGGAGATGCAAAGCCGTCGCGGAAAAAAGCGGCATGATGGAAGTCATCCGGGAAACGGGGGCACAGCTGGCGGTATTCGAGGAAACCGTCGAGGTGCCCGGCACAGGCGTGTTCAAGCGTTTCGAGCTGGGCAGGCCTTACATGGAGTCCGACCGGATCATCAATCTTCCCAAGCTGAAAACCCATGAAATGATGACTATTACCTGCTCCGTGAAGAACCTCTTCGGAGCGGTGGCGGGGCCGGCGAAGATCGCCTGGCACCTGAAGGCGGGGGTCGACAGGGAGCTCTTCGCCAGGATGCTCCTGGAAATATACCTGTTGAGGAAACCGGACCTTAACATCGTAGACGCCGTCACGGCCATGGAAGGGGACGGACCGGGGAACGGCGATCCGCGCCATGCGGGGCTGCTGCTTGCGGGCACAAACCCTGTCGCCGTTGACGTTATCGCCGCCGAGATTGCAGGTATACCGAAAAAGCTCCTTTACGTGGAAAGAGCCGCGGAACGGCTCGCCATGGACGGCTCCGACCGTTCGACCATAAGGACATCCGGAGTCCCGCTCGACGAAGCGAAAACAAGCGGCTTCCGCCTGCCCCGCTCAACCGATGTCCAGTGGGGGCTGCCGCCTTTCCTGAAAAACCGCCTGCGCCGGCATCTCACCTCCAGGCCCTACGCACTGGAAGAAAAATGCCGCCTGTGCGGAATCTGCCGGGACGCCTGCCCGCCCAGGGCCATTAAAATGGAAAACGGGACCCTGATCTTCGATTATGACCGCTGCATCCGCTGCTTCTGCTGCAGGGAACTCTGCCCACACGGAGCGCTTGGCGCCAGGGAAGGAGCTCTCGCCAGAATAATCAAAAAATGCATATAATGCAATTGGCGCCATTGACATTTGGATAGTGAGGCATTATCATTTAACAGAACGAGGAAATCCGATAACAACGCGAAATCCCTTGATGTTGCATTACCGGACAATTCGAGGCCCGATGAATCCAGCCTGAAACCATAGCCGGATGCGACTTCTTAAAAAAATCGAAAGGAGGGCTGCTTTTATGTGGACTACACTTTATATGCTTCGCCCTGTAACCCGCTGTAAAGAAGGTTGCCCTAGGTAGCCCGTCGCTTCCCGGCGGCGGGCTGCTCAAATAGCCGTTCCGCAATCGCGGACCGGTGTGAGAAATTCGAAACATGACAAAAAACCCCCTGGTTTCATTAACCAGGGGGTTTTTTCATTTGCCGGAATTTTTCATCATCCGTGTCGTCATCCTGGTCGGCACGGCGTTCCACGGGTCGTCTGGCCACGGATGCTTTGGATAACGCCCTTTCAGCTCCCTCTTTACCTCGTGGTATGCATTTTCCCAGAAGCCTTTTAGGTCCCTCGTCAACTGGACCGGCCGCCGGGCGGGGGAAAGAAGCGCCAGCAGCAGCCTGACCCGGCCTCCGGCAATGGCCGGCGTGTCGGCCAGACCGAACATTTCCTGCAGCTTGACCTCCAGCACCGGCCCTTCTTCCGGTTCATAGTCGATCTCGATCAGGTTTCCGCTCGGCACGGTAATATGCGTCGGTGCAAGCTCTTCGAGGCGCCTTAACTGATCCCATGTCATGAGCGACTTTAATGCGGAAAGGACACCGACCGACTCGATATCCTGCCTGCTCCGCGCCCCGCCGAGAAACGGCCCGAGCCATTCTTCGAGGCGCTCCATGAGATGCTTGTCGCTCAAGTCCGGCCAGTTTTCGTCGGGGAAAATTTCGCGGACCAGCCGAGCCCGGCCCCGGAACTGCCGCGACTGACGGCCCCAGCCAAGGATTTCCATCCCTGAACCGCGGATTATGTCGAGGAGGACCGGAACAGCCTCGGCGTCGGACGGCCGGGCCTGCACCTGGGAAAGGATAACCGCCCCAATGCTCTCGGTCTCCCACGCCATAACCCTTTCCTTCCCTGAGTCCCAGCCGGTCTTCTTTTCCTTGACGGTCCAGCCGCCGAATTCGGACCGGATCAAGTCCGGTGAAAGGGCACAGGCCTGATGTATAACGCCTTCTCCCTTTTCCCCCGCATCCACGTGCACCGCGAGAATGAAATGCCGATCCCGGACACCGCTTTTCCCGGAGAGGCGCGCCCCCCGGCCGCCGGCAAGCAGATACCTGTCCTTTTCTCCTTCCCGCTGCCGGGCAATCCGGTCCGGATAGGCGGCCATAAGGAGTCTCGCCGTGTCCTCGGGGCCGGGACCAGTGCCGGAAAGTGCTTTTGAAACACCGACGCCGGCGAGACGGGCCAGTTGTGCGGCCGTGCGTTCAACCGCTGCCATCGCCGTCCCCTGGACATGTCCGCTGGTCGGCCGCGTCCGGCCTCGAAGCGCTTCGTAGCGCTCCAGCAGGTCCGATTCGCAGACCGGAGCAACCTCGCCCGGCCGGTAGCGGAAAATATCGCGTTCACTGATTAGGGCCGCCATGCACGAGGCCGCTTCCGCCAGCCCCATTTCTTTTCCCCTGATCAGCATCCGCGCCAGGCGGGGGTGAACCGGAAAACAGGCCATTTTCCGGCCGACGTCCGTGACAAGGCCCTTGCCGTCCAGTGCCCCGAGTTCTTGAAGAAGACGCCTGGCGGCGGTCACTCCGGCCTCCGGCGGCGGATCGAGCCATGAGAGCGACAGCGGATCCGTGGTCCCCCACACGGCCAGCTCCAGCATCAGTGGGGAAAGGTCGGAGACTGTAATTTCCGGCGGAGAGAAACCTGTCATAGCGGCAAAGGTGTGGCTGCCGAAAAGACGGTAGCAGACGCCGGGGGCAAGCCTGCCTGCCCTCCCCTTCCGCTGTTCGGCGGAAGCCCCGGATTCCCTGACGGTAACCAGCCGGTTCATGCCGTTCGACGGGTCATGGCGCAGCATCCGGGAAAGGCCGCTGTCGATGACGACGCGCACCCCTTCGATGGTCAGGCTCGTTTCGGCGATATTGGTGGCGAGGACGATTTTTCTCTCCCGCGAGGGAAGTATGGCCCGTTCCTGCTCACAATAGGGCAGATCGCCGTAAAGCGGCAGGATCGCTCCCGAAAAGTCCCGTAATTCATTCAGGAGCAGCTCACAGCAGGCGCGGATTTCCTGAGCCCCGGGCAGGAAGGCGAGGATATCGCCCTCGGTTTCCGCCAGCGCGCGGCGGATTGCAGCGCCCATCTGCGCCGGCAGAGGAGAGTGACCAGCGTTTTCAATATATTTTACCTCCACCGGGAACGACTTGCCCGGTGAGCCGACTACCGGCGCGTTTCCAAGGAGGGACGCCACCGCCGCGCAATCGAGAGTCGCTGACATCACCAGGAGCTTCAGGTCTGGCCGGACCTCCCGCTGCACCTCCAGGCAGAGGGCCAGAGCCAGATCGGCATGGAGGCTCCTTTCATGGAACTCATCGAAGATGACCATGGATACGCCTTCAAGACACGGGTCGTTCTGTAGCCTCCGGGTCAGCACCCCTTCTGTGACGACCTCGATTCGTGTCTTTCCGGTTACCCGGCTGTCGAAACGGATGGTGTAACCCACGGTTTCCCCGACCCGGCCGCCGGTCAGGAAAGCCATGCGATGGGCAGCGTGGGACGCCGCCAGCCTCCTCGGCTCCAGCATGATGATGCGCCCCGTTTGCAGCGAAGGCAGGTCGAGGAGGGCAAGCGGGACACTGGTCGTCTTGCCGGCGCCCGGCGGGGCATGCAGCACCACGTTGGCGTTTTCCGAAACGACCTGTTTCAGCTCCGGGATTATTGAGTCGATGGGAAGGGGTATAGTCTGAAGGGAATTGGTCATTATTGGATGTTGAACCTCTGTGAAACGGTCTCGTACCTGGGCGAGTAATTAATATCTGAATCCGTGACGCCTTCACGCCTTTGACTGCGGGGAACGCCTCGGTTTCCTGCAATCCCGTGGGATGAGACCTCTTGGCGAAGTTCACCCGGCGTAACAGGCGCGAAAGGATGTCAGCGGCGTTCAAACCCCGGCATTCCGCTTGCCTCGGCGTTCAGACGTCACGGATTCAGG
>DASRZQ010000037.1:0-14030 GCA_035686205.1 Geobacteraceae bacterium | reverse complement strand
TTCCGTCTCACGACGGACACCCTTGCCGTCCGGCTAATGGTTCCCACCATCAGGGTCCATAGAGGACTTTCACCTCCAAGTCAACGATCAACCACCATAGTTGATCATACGGCACTTTCGTGCCACGCGCCCTGCCGGGCGCACACGGGCATGGGTTTGACTCGCCTTTCTTTACGGCGGGTCGTAACCCTGGTTAGCGTCTATACTACAATAGCCTTTTGATTCATATGGCGCATGAAAAAAATTTCGATGTCTTTTACCGCTGCATCAAATTCTCTCTGAAAGTTGTTATCATTTGGGGGCTCTCCATCTTGTTGAAGATCAGGCATGTTAAACTCATTTATTCCGTAGATGATATTGAAGTATTGGTCATTCTGAGCAGTGACTTGACCTCTGTACATGAGTTGGTGATAAACAGTAATAGCCGCATTGAGCTTGGATGCAACGGATGTTAATGCCTCTGTCTTTTGCTTTGCTTCAGCCCCAAATATTGCTTCGGCCTCAACTATTGCCGGGTACCAAGCCTCAATGGCCTCGACTACTTTGTTAAATCTTCTGCCGTAGGCAAAATAGCTCTCACCTGCATGACGTTGTTGATCTGATTCTCCCGCTACAGGTGTCCTTTCAGCCCACTCATTTGCCGACATGAAAGCATTTTGGCATCGTTTTATCGAATCACGGACTCTATAGGCACCAGCAACTACGCTCTTAGCAACCTCGTATGTCTGTTTCCCGATCATTTGTGCACGCCATGCATTTAGGCCGATGACGGCTACAGTAGCAGTAACTCCATAAAAGACCATTTGCACTATCTTGTTTACTTCATCTATTGTCATTCGTCCCTCATCTCGCTAACATTTCATGGTGCACCGGCGGAGCGATGCGAAGACCGTGTGCCGCCGAGTGGTTAGGGATTGTAACTCGTCATAATGTCAAATTTTGATTCAATTTTCTGTGGACCGATGAACTCCTTGACCCTATAACCTGCTTCCACGTAGCCAGCACCACCTCCAACGCGCGTGTTGTCAGCAAAAGTCGCAATCACCTCATATGATGATTCAGCAGGTGCATATACTCGAAGGGTTCTTGTTTCTTTTGGTTCAAGTCCGGTTATCTGATAGCGGACTTTTCCAGACCTTCCAATTTCGTGGATTATTTCAATAGATTGAATTTTCTTAGTTGAATTGTTTGTGAAGTCTATGGTTACGATTGGCGAGCCAGTATGAAGTATGGTGGCGGTAATTGCCCCCGCAGCAAATACGACAATAAATGAAATCTGAAGTATGATTTTCTTCATCATTTCTTTCTTCACCCAAAATTTATATATTTGGGCTTTTTCCCGCTTTACGCGGCCTGTTGAAATATACTTCCGTTCATGAATTTAGTCAAAGAGGATTTTTTCAACTATGGATAAAACCTGAAGAATTGGACTTACCTTTCCATCTCAACGCATCCGGAAGAAAAGGCTGTACAGCAGGAGAGCAAGTACTATCAATGTAATGAGGACATACTTGAAGTCGCGCAGACGAAGAAAGGAAAACACGGAAAAGGCGACACGGGCGACGGGGGTCGCGATCAGAACCAGGAGCCCAAACCCGATGAGCCCGCGCCCCCGCAATGATAGCGCATCAGCCGCAATCCCGCTCAGGCAGCAAAACTCCGCCGGCTCCCCGCGGAAAGTCCGGTACTCGGGCATCTCCAGGCCATGGCGCGCCAGGTAAATGATACCACCCGCAAATACAAGCACCGCCGACAAGGCAACACCGCCCCGCAGAAGATACGATATGATCGTCTGCATCCACCGTTCGGCAGGCAATTCTCCGGAACCCGTCATCAGTGCCCCCTCGTAATGCCGTTATAAATCATCTCCAGCGCCAGGAACAGAATAACCACGTTGAAGATCGTCCGCAGCCTGGCGGCGCTGAACCTGACCAGAGCATGGCTCCCCAGGAGAGAGCCCGGCAGCACGCCCAGCACCACCGGCATCGCCAGACCCGGGTCCAGGTAGCCCCGGTTGAGATAGACTCCGGCACTGGCGGCGGCCGTGACGCCTATCATGAAGTTGCTGGTCGTGGTCGAAACCTTGAAAGGAAGACGCATCACACGGTCCATGGCCATCACCTTGACCGCCCCCGAACCGATACCCAGCAGCCCCGAGATCGCCCCGGCCCCGAACATCAGGCCGAAACCGCCCGGGACGCCGTGGACATGGTAGGGTTCAGGGCCTCCTGGACCCGGATAAGCAGCATCCATTCCGAGCCGGGCTGCAAGGGGATCGGGCCGGGCTGCCGGCAGAAGTTTGCGCCGGAGCCGGAAGGAGATATAAACGGAGTGCAGCAGCACGATTCCGAAAATTATCGATATCGCGGCGATCGGCAGCTTTGCCGCCAGGAATGCTCCTATCAGCGCTCCCAGGGTGGTTGCTATTTCGAGAAACATGCCGACCCTTATGTTGGTGTAGCCTTCCTTGACGTACGCGGCGGCGGCGCCCGAGGAGGTGGCTATGACCGATACGAGAGAAGCGCCCGCCGCGTAATGGATGTCCACCCCGAAACCCAGGACCAGCATGGGAACGATCACTACCCCTCCGCCGAGGCCGGTCAGCGCCCCGATGAACCCGGCCATGAATGAGCCCATCCAGATTAATGTCGTAAATTCAAGAATGTGCATGGTCCCCCGCACCTCATTTCCCGGCAAAGGACTGTCCGACTGTTGCAGGATATTAGCGGACTGGTTGCTTTCCAAGAAAGTTTACATAACAAACACGCATAAACAATATGGAACTGGAAAACAGATTTCGCAGTATAATTAAAATGCAAACCGGCGGCAGCATGCCGGCAAAGCAATGACGCGCGGTGAATAGGCCTGTTGATTGACAGACGCCGTTGCCGGTGGTTCAATTTATGATTTGGTTAGAGTTTATCTTCCGTCACCGGGGGAAGCAGCTAAAGGAAGATTTAATCCGGGATTTATAAAAATACAGGTATTTCTCTTCGAAAGGTTAAATGTCATGAGGATTTCAGTCAAGCTCGTTTTCCTGTCGGTGTTGTTTCATTTTGCCTGCCTGCCGGTTGCCGCGCTTGCCGCGGATTATCCCGGCGTTGCCCGCGAGACCCTGAAAAACGGCCTGCGGGTAGTTGTCGTACGGAACGCGCTCGCACCGGTGGTCACGGTCCAGGTCAATTACCTGTCCGGCTCCAACGAGGCGCCGCCCGGTTTTCCCGGCATGGCCCATGCCCAGGAGCACATGATGTTCCGCGGCAGCCCGGGCCTGTCCGCCGACCAGCTGTCGACGATTATAGCCGCGCTTGGCGGCGAATTCAACGCCGACACCCAGCAGACCGTCACCCAGTATTTCCTGACCGTGCCGGCCGAAGATCTTGAAGTGGCGCTCCACATCGAGGCGATACGCATGAAAGGGGTTCTGGATTCACAGAAACTCTGGGGGGAGGAGCGCGGCGCCATCGAACAGGAGGTCGTCCAGGACCTGTCCGAGCCCGAATATCTGCTCGAAACCAGGCTCCTGGCGTCGCTTTTCGCCGGAACCCCCTATGAGCATGACGCCCTCGGCGACAAGCCTTCTTTCGACAAGACCACCGGCGAAATGCTGAAAAAATACCATGACGACTGGTACGCCCCCAATAACGCCATCGTGATCATTGTCGGCGATGTCGACCCGGAACAGGCGCTGGCTTCGGCTAAAAATCTGTTCGCCGGCATCCCCGCCCGGACGCTTCCGCCCCGCCCCGCCATAAGACTTAAACCGCTCAAACCCGCCAATATCGAGATGGAAACGGACCAGCCGTACGGGCTGGCCCTGGTCGCCTACCGTCTT
This sequence comes from Geobacteraceae bacterium, assembly GCA_035686205.1. Classification (GTDB taxonomy): domain Bacteria; phylum Desulfobacterota; class Desulfuromonadia; order Geobacterales; family Geobacteraceae; genus CAIWTU01. The sequence goes on along the minus strand of DASRZQ010000037.1, from coordinate 10,195 downwards.
CCCGGTTTTGAGAGCCCCGATTTCGCCGCCGGGCAGGTTCTGGCCGATGTCCTGTCCAGCCAGCGGGGAGACTTGTACGCGCTTGTGCCGGAAGGAAAGGCGCTCAGCGCGGAATTCGAAGTCATGACGCTCCCCGGGGCAGCCGCGGGCTATGCCACGGCGGCTTTCCCGAAAGGCGGCGACGGCCGCTCCCTGATTGCCCGGATGAAAGGCATTGTCGCGTCCTACGTCAGGAACGGATTCCCCCCGGAACTGGTGGAAGCCTCCAAACGGCGCGAGATCGCCCAGGCGGAATTCCGCAAGAATTCCATAAACGGACTTGCCGACGCCTGGTCCCAGGCGCTTGCTATCGAGGGGAGAAACTCTCCGGACGATGACATCGAGGCCATAAGCAAGGTTTCCCCGGCGGACCTGAACCGGGTTGCCCGGGAATATCTGGTCAATGACACCGCCGTTACCGCCGTGCTGGAACCCAGGCCCTCCGGCAAGCCGGTTGCCGCCTCGCGGGCTCCGGCCGGCAGGGAGTCATTCGCCCCGAAGCGGACCAAACCCTCGAAACTTCCCGACTGGGCGAAGGTGGCGCTGGAAACGCCGGCCGTTCCCTCAATGGGTGAAAAACCCTTCGACATGAAACTCGCCAATGGTATTCGCCTGATTGTCAGGCCTACTGCCATAAGCAGGACGGTCGGCATATACGGCCGGGTAAGGAACAGGCCTGAGCTGGAACAGCCGAAAGGAAGGGAAGGCGTCGCCGATGTCCTTGACGGGCTGTTCTCCTACGGCACGACCACCCTCGACCGCCTGGCGTTCCAGAAGGCCCTGGACGACATCGCGGCAGACGAATCCGCCGGCACGAGCTTTTCCCTCCAGGTCCTTTCGAAGTACCTGGATCGGGGCGTGCAGCTCCTGGCGGACAATCTCCTTCGCCCTGCGCTGCCGGAAAGCGCTTTCGCCGTAGTGCGGGAGGAAACGTCGGCCGCGCTTGCCGGCAAAATGCAAAGTCCCTCCTACCTGGCGCATCGCGCGCTGCTCAAGTCGCTATACCCGAAGAACGATCCGACGCGGCGCGAGGCCACTCCCGCCACCGTATCGGCCCTCAGCCTAGGCGATGTCGGGGAATACTACCGGAAGACATTTCGCCCGGACCTGACGACCATCGTCGTCATCGGCGACATTACACCGGAACGGGCAAGGGCTGTGGTGGAAAAATATTTCGGGGATTGGAAGGCGACAGGCCCGAAACCGGAAACCACCCTTCCCGCCGTACCCCGCAACAAACCGGCAGTCGTTGCCGTTCCGGATACCAGCAGGGTCCAGGACGAGGTGATCCTGGCGCAGGCAATGGGCATGAAACGCTCCGACCCCGATTATTACAGGCTGCAGGTGGGTCTGCACGTGCTGTCGGGCGCCTTTTACGCCACCAGACTCTATCATGACCTGCGCGAGAAAACCGGTCTTGTTTATACGGTCGAGGCATTTCTCGAAGCGGGCAGAACCCGTTCCCTTTTCGGCATTGCATACGGCTGCGATCCGCCCAATGTCGGCAGGGCGCGTGAGATCATCGAGCACAACCTCAGTGACATGCGGCGGCATGACGTTACCCCGGTGGAACTCCGCCAGTCAAGGACTCTCTTGATCCGGCAGCTGGCATTATCCAGGGCGAGCACGACGGGCACGGCCCATAGCATCCTGGAGCTTGTCCAGGAGGATTTGCCGCTGGATGAACCGGAAAACGCGGCCAGGCACTACAGGGACACTTCCGCGGCACAGGTGAAAGCGGCTTTTGCCAGGTGGATAAGGCCCGCGGGCTTTGTCCAGGTTACGCGGGGACCAAACCCGCATTAGAATGAGCCATGGAGACCGCACGACATGCTTAAGCGGAAACTGACCATGAAGAATGCATTCATATGGGTTCCGGCAGCCCTGGCCGCTACCGCGCTGGTTCTGTTCCTGGATTACAGGCTTTTCAGCGCGTTCGTCCCTTCCAGGAAGGTGCCGGCCAACGCGGAATACGATTTCGGCCTGATGACCGAAGCATGGAATACGATCCACAAGGTTTACGTCGACCGGTCGGCCCTGAAAAACCGTACCCTGACCTACGGAGCCATCAGCGGGATGGTGGATGCGCTGGGCGATACCGGCCACAGCGTTTTCCTCACGCCCGACATGCTCAGGGAGCAGCGGAAATTCACGGAAGGGCGGTACAAGGGGGTGGGTGTCGAAATAACGGTGCTGGACGGCCGCGTGGTCATTGTCACCACGCTGGACGGTTCTCCCGCCCGGGCAGCCGGTTTGCGCTCGGGCGAGTTGATAACCATGGTCGGCGGCAGGGTAATAACCGGGCTCCCGTTGACGCAGGTGGTGAACCTCATCTCCGGTCCGGAGGGAACGCGAGTCAGGCTGACCGTATTTGACCCGGCGACCAAAGCCTCAAGGTTAGTCACCTTGACCAGGTCTCCCATCAGCGTCAGGAACGTCCGGTGGAGCCGCCTTCCCGGCTCCGGCATCGCCCATCTCCGCATAGCGGGATTCAGCGAGGGAGTTTCCCGTGACCTGCGCAAAACATTGATGGAGATCAGGCGGCAGGGAATCGACCGGATCATCCTCGATCTGCGCGATGATCCGGGAGGGGTCCTGGAAGAAGCCGTCGATTGCACGAGCCAGTTCCTCAAAGGGGGAAACGCACTGCTGGTGAGAGATGCCGCGGGAGACATTTCGCCCGTGCCCGTGACAGCCGGGGGAGAAGCAACCGGCATCCCGCTCGCCGTTCTCGTCAACGAAGGGACCGCAAGCGGCGCTGAGATTATGGCCGGAGCGATCCAGGACTATCGGAGGGGCAAACTGATCGGAACCAGGACCTTCGGCGCCGGGACCGTGCTCGGCAAATTCGACCTGTCGGACGGCTCGGCGCTTATGCTGGCCGTGGATGAGTGGCTTACTCCCGGGGGCCACGCAATCTGGCACAAGGGGATTACACCAGACGTTGACAAAGACCTTGACCAGGGCGTTTTCCCGCTTTTTCCCGAACAGGAAAACGGCCTGACGGAAACGGGACTTCGGGACAGCCGGGATATCCAGCTCCTGGCGGCCATCAGGCTGCTTTCGGGCCGGGAGAAATAGACCGCGATCAGTCATGAACCTGTTGACCGGGTAATGTCGGTGGGCATCCCGCTCTTTTCTTTTACGGCGGCTGACAGTTTTTCCAGGTCGGCTTTTCCGTACAGTTTTTTCCTGGTCAGACCGTTTATGGCTTCCTGCATGTAGTTGACGTCGCCGTCACCGTGGACCTCCACGTAAACCCTGCCGTGACTGGTCCCTATTTTAACCGGTTCCCTGACTATGGTTACGGGTTCGCCGACACGCACCGCGCCGAAAAGGCGCGGGATATCCTCTGGATAGAGATGCATGCAGCCGTGGCTTACGCGCCTCCCTATCCCGAATGGCCTGTCCGTCCCGTGAATCAGGACGGTCGGCAGGGAAAGGCGCAGGGCATGGGTGCCGAGGGGATTATCGGGACCCGGCGCCACTACTTTCGGCAAGTCGGGCTTCTCCTTCCTTATGGATTTCGGCACCGTCCAGTAAGGTCTGTCTATCTTCTGGATTATGCGGAAATTCCCTTGAGGGGTGTCCTTGCCTTCGTCGCCGATGCCTATCGGGTAGGTGATGACCGAATCGGGACTTTTGCCCGGGAAAAAATAAAGCCTCATTTCGGAGATATTGACGACTATGCCCCTCCTGTTCCGCACATCCGGCAATATCCATTCGGCGGGAATTTGCAGCGTTTTCCCCGTTCCCGGGAGAAATTCGTCGAGGCCGGGATTCGCCTCGCTGATGGCATTGAAACCGAGATCGAAACTGCGTGCGATCTCGATGAGCGATTCATTATTTTTTACGGTATAGCTGCTCATGTTGCCTATGATATCTCCGTCCTTGACACGGAATTCAAGGGCTGAGGCCGATGTAGCGCAGAGAAGCAATAAAAGAAGAATAGTCAGGTGAAAGCCGAATAATCGCATATTGTTTGTAACCCTTTCGTACTGGATTTAGAGCTTGTCCGCAAATTGCGTTACCATGGATCGCGCCCGAAATGCTTATGTGCGGACAAGCTCTTAATGAGGATTCAATTCTAGCAGAAAAAGCGCGCGGTGGTAACTCCCGTATTGGGTGAGCAGGTGAGGTTTTTTGGTTGAACTATTTACCCACAGCTATCCCGCCCGCATTCCACCAGCCTCCTCCCAGGGCGACGAAAAGCGCGACGGTATCCTGCAGGCGCTGGGCCTTCGCCTGGAGATAGCCGAGCTTCGCCTGCTGGTACTGATAGTTCGCGATGAGTATCTGCAGGTAATTTACGGTGCCGGCCTGGTAATTGACCCGTATCAGCTGCAGCGATTCCCCTGCGGCGGCAAGGGCCTGCGACTGGGCGTGCAGTGCTTCGGCGTCGTGTTCCAGTGCCCGCAAGGTGTCGGCAACCTGGGCAAAGGCGCTGAGTACGGTCTGGCGATATCCGGCGAGTGACTGCCGGTAGGCTTCGATGGCCGCTTTTCGGTGGAACCACAGGCTTCCGCCGTGGAACAACGGCGCGGTTACGTTCGCACCCAGGTTCCAGATGCTGCTGCCGCTCTTCAGCAGGTCACCCATGGAAGTGCTGTTGAATCCGTAGCCGCCGCTGAGCGTGAAACTGGGGAACAATGCCGCTGTTGCCACTCCGATTTCGGCGCTTGCACTGTGGAGCTGTGCCTCCGCGGCAAGTATGTCCGGACGCTGGTGCACGATCTGTGAAGGCAGAGTTACCGGCAGATCGGCCGGGAGAGCCAGGTCGGCAAGATCGATTTGAGGTGGTGTCCACTCCGCCGGAGTGCGGCCTGCCAGTGTGGCGAGAAGATGCATTGACTGGTCGAGTTTCTGCCGTAGCGGCGGGAGTGTAGCCTCGAACGTAGACAGTTGGCTGCGCAGGCTGAGTGCGTTCACATATGGGGCCGTGCCGGCCTGTGCCTGTGTCTCGGTAATGCCGGTCTGCTCGCTCAGCACGGAAATAATTTCTTCTGTTGCCCTGATCTCCTCGCGGTAGGCCGCCTGGGCAATTATGGTGTTGACGATATTCCCCGTCAGGGCGAGGTAAGTCCCGATGACCGTATAGCGCTGGAAATCCGTCTGAGCCTGCAGGCTCTCGACCGCGCGGCGCTCTCCGCCGAACACGTCGAGGGCATAGCTTACAGTTGCCGACAGGGTGAACAGGTTAAACGTGCTAGCCGGCGAGCTCCCGCCGAAACGGCTCGGGGAGAACTTCTGCCGCGTGGCATCGAAGCTGGCGTCCACCTGGGGGAAAAAAACCCCGTATCCTGCCCTGAGATTTTCCTGGCTTACGCGCAAGGCGGCCTGGGCGGCCTGCAGGGTTTGATTGCCGCCGACAGCCTCCTTCACCGCTTCGTCGAGCTTTGTGGAATTGAAAAGCCGCCACCAGTCCGATACAACCCGGGCGCCCTGCCTGAACTGCTGGACCTGGCCTTCCGCGGGGATGGTTGCTTTCGGTTCCTCTCCCCGCGTGTAGCGGTCGACCTTCGGCGGGTCGGGACGAACAAAGTCCGGTCCGACGGCGCAGCCGGAGAGACAGATCAGCAACGCCAGGCATAATACCCGGATTGCTGATCTTCCGAAACATGGTCTTTTTTCCGTCTGTTTCCGGACGCTTCGTTTTTGGCTCGGAACTACCATTTTCCGTGCCTTCCTTGACTCATATTTACCCCTCACCCGGCGCTATGCGCCACCCTCTCCCTTATGGAGAGGGGAAATATGCACACCTTCTCCATGAAGGAGAAGGTGCCCGAAAGGGGCGGATGAGGGGGCTGGAGGAAGTTGGGGTGTAAACCTCAAATTACTTCAAGCTTTCAATATAAACATCCACCAGCTGGCCGGGGTATAAGGGAACATTCCTCGGCTTCGCGAACCTGAAGATGACCGGCAGCACACGCACATCCACCCTCTCGGTCCTCTGGTCCGACAACTGGATTTTCGGGGAAACGTAGGGCTGGATCCTGACAAATTCAAGCGGAATGCTGATATTCGTGCCCCGTACGAACATTTTCGCCTTCATCTGCGATCCCCCCGGCAGCCTGTGCACGAGTATCTCATCGATATAACATCTGACTCCGATATAGATTTGCGGACTCCCCATGACCAGAACCGGATCAAATCCCTGGGTGTACGAGTCGTAGGTGCCTTGCGGAGATACGTAACTGCCGACGGCGGAATTTACCGACAGGATTTTTCCGTCCGCCGGGGCTTTTATGACGTACTTGGCCAGCAGGGAACTTGACGCCATGTACGCTTTGGTCAATGCGTTGTACTGGTTCTCCTGGTTTCTTATGTCGTAAATCCAGGCACCGGCCCTGGTAAGTTCGTACTGCCTGCGCACCACTTCGAGGTTCGTTCTCGCCACCTTGACCGCATTCTCCGCATTATCCAGATCGTTTTTGCTCACCGATTTCGGGTTGAGCTCATATGATTTCCTCTGCTTGGCCAGCTGGTCCAGGGCGGTTTTGAGGCCGGCGCCGGCGTATTCCACCTGGGCTTTTGCAATTTCCAGGTTTTCCTTCCTCGGCTGCGCCCTCAGCTCCCCCAGGAGAGAAAGTGCGGCCGCTGCCTGGGCTTTCTGCTGTTCGGCCGTAGCCCTCTGCACGGAGTCATCGATTATTATGAGCGGCATTCCCTGCCGCACGTTTTGCCCCTCTGATACCGGAATTTTTATGATGATGCCCGAAACCTCGGGATAAATGTTGATATTCGCTCCGCTCGTCTGATAGCTTTCGATGATGCCGTTGGCGTAAATCCCCTTTCCGTAGGGATTGGACGCGGGGCTGAATACCGGGGGCTGGGGCTTTTTCTCAAGGCCGTATATGTAGGCGCTCACCAGGCCGGCGATGAGTCCGACAATTGCCAGGAAAAACAATATCCTATTCCTCACGAGCGTCTCCTTTTTCCACCCCGATGATCCTGCCATCCTCCATTCTCATGATCCTGTCCGCGTACTCGAAAATCCTGCTGTCGTGGGTGACCGTGATGATGCAGCGGTTCTCCGTCAGGACGTTTTTCTTGACGAAGTCCACGATTCTCCTGCCCGTGTCCCCATCCAGCGATGCGGTGGGCTCGTCGAAAATAAGGATGTCGGGGCGGCCGGCTATGGCCCGCGCGATCGCAACCCGCTGCTGCTCGCCGCCGCTCAGCTTTACCGGCGGGAGCAGGGCCCTGTCCCTGATTCCGACGATATCGAGATAATCCATGGCCATGCTGATCGATTCGTTCCAGTCCAGTTTTTTCATGATCAGGGGAATCGCCACGTTCTCGGCCGTGGTGAGCCGCGGAAAGAGGTGATAATCCTGAAAAACGAAGCCTATCTTGTTGAGCCTGAAATCAGCGATCTGGTCGCTCGTCAGGTTCCAGATATCGGTATCCTCGACCAGCACCCTTCCCGAATTCGGCCTGAGTATGCCCGATATCACGCTCAAAAGAGTTGTTTTTCCGCTCCCGGAAGGCCCCTCGATGTAAAGCATTTCCCCGAAGAACGCATCGAAGCTCACGTCCCTCACCGCGAACGTTTTTGCGTCGCCTTCACCGAACCATTTCACAAGGTTCGTGGCTTCTACAGCGGTACCGGCCATGTCAACCCCTGAAGATGTCGAAAGGTTCTATCCGGAGAACCTTTCTGACTCCTATATAACTGGAAATACCGGCTATCACGAGAACCATGATGAAAGCCAGGACCAGATTCCCATATGTAATCTTTGCCGCGTAGCTGGGCAGCCTCAGCTTTGCCATGGCAATGATGAAGGATGCCAGGCCGACACCAAGGCCGTAGCCGGTGAGAGCGGTAAAAGTGGCCTGGAACAGTATCATTGAAATGAGCACTCTCCCCTTGGCCCCTATGGCTTTCAGCGCCCCGAATTTGTCGAGATTCTCCAGAATGAAGGTATAAAAGGTCTGGCCCGAAATGGAAAGACCCACGATAAAGCTTATCACAGTCATCAATAGAACGTTGATGCCGAGACCCGTCTGGTATTTGTAAAATCTTGAAATTTTCCGGATGAATTCGTCCTTTGTGAATGCCACATACCCGAGCGCGCTCACCTGCTGCTTGATGAACTGCACTGCGTCACTGCTCTTGGGTTCCACCAGAATATACGAGACGGTATACCTCGGGTTGGGGATATACTGGATCGCCCTGTTATAAGTGGTATACAGGGTCGGAATGCCGAACAGTCCGCCGGTAGTGACCTGGGCAATACCGACAACCACCCCCCGGTGATCGTTCAGCTCGAATTCCGTGCCCAGCCGGGGATTCTCCAGCTTCGGGTATTCCGTGTCCCTGACCACGATAAAACCGTTTTCCGCGTAAATGTTCTCGATGTTCCCCTCCAGAAGCGCTGGCCTGCCGTAGAGGCTGGCATCGTCCAGCCCCAGCACGGTGGCCGCCTGGTAGACGCCGCTCCGGAGCTTTACCTGCGCCACGCCGGAATACAGGGGCACGGCAAACTTTACTCCATTAATGCTCCGTACCGCGTCCAGCACATAGTCAGGCATCGGGATACTGCTTGCCGGCGTATTTACCGCCGGGTCCATGACCCATACTTTGGCGCCTATATTTATTACCGTTGAGGATGATCTGTGCAGAATCCCGGCAAACATCGACGTCATCATGACCATCAGGAAAACGGCGAATGTTATCCCCACGAGGAGAGCGGCAAATTTCGCCCTGTCGTTCACCAGCAGTTTGTACGCGATCTTGAGGATCCCCTTCATATTCGGAATTCCTTCCACGCCTTCCGGCATCCATCTCGTTTGGAAAAACCTGGCTCAATCGCTTCACACCCTGATTTCAGATTATCAAGTATCATTATAATGTCAAAGCCGGCACCTTTTCTTATGAACAACCCAATCGCTGAAGCCGCTATCCGTGTGCGAAACTTCATTCCGACCATATGCTTTCCGGACAGGCGACGGCTTCTTTCCTGCTCGACAGTGATGACACGCCGTTTCGGAACAGGCAGACGGTTTTTCAATAATTATTGATTTTTTATAATTATAAATATAGAATTATTCCATTGTTTTTATCTATATGCAGGCAATATTCAAAGGAGGCGACACGATGAACCCGGATAAGGAAAAACTTGCAAGGGCCAAAGAAATATTGCGGAAAATGGCCAATGGCATCAATCCGATAAATGATGAGCAGATCGGCGGCGACAGCTTTTTACACGACCCGAGAATGGTCAGGTGCCTGTATTTTGTCCTGGAGATCCTGGACTGCGCCATCGAAGGGCCGATTAGAACCGGCGTCAAGAAGCCGTCCGCTTTTGTCATTACCATCGAGGAAAAAAAGAGGATCGAACTGCCGCAGGAAAGGATCGGCGTAAACGAGTTCGCCAAATGCGTCAACAAGGTTCTCGATCTGAACAGAAGCAAGACGCTCTCCGGCATGGAAATCAACAAGAAGCTGAAAAAAATGGGAATACTCGGAGAAGAGGCGCTTCCCGACGGGAAGAAGAGGACAGTGCTGACCGCCAGGTCATATGACCACGGTGTTGAAACCGAGAAAAGAAATTATAACGGAAATGAATACGAGATGGTTCTTTTCAATGAAAAAGGCAAGAAATTCCTCCTCGATAACCTGGAGACGATAATGGAAATCGATGCATAGGGTAAATTCAATTGGAAAAGGGCGCTGCACAGGGCCAGCCCTTCGCCTTTTGTGTTGGTAAAATAAAACACCCCACTTACCGAGCCGAGTTCAGCGGGGTATCTTTTTACTATATTTCGACAAGTTATAAATTTGTATTATGCGATTAATATGTCAACACCATTACTATTCGCTGGCAAAAAATGATCCCGGACAAGATTCCATACATGTTCCGCTGGGGAATAACGGGGGACGCTTTGATTGCTTGCGTTTGTAGAGCCCTGCCAGCTGCGAAGAGTTCAGTCTTACAATTTTGACAACAATTATAAAAAGTAAAGAATCCGCACCCGGAGGGCGCGGATTCTTTACTTTACCGGCTGGGCCGTCGACTGACTCCTTATCGGCCAGACCTAATAACACGCCACATTAATGGGGGAATATTGACATGTAACATTAACAGAATATCCTTTAAACAATGTGATAAGTCATATAATAACAAGTCGGCTCCTGCTCACAGCACACAAG
>DASRZQ010000036.1:0-4322 GCA_035686205.1 Geobacteraceae bacterium | reverse complement strand
CTGGCACGGCGGCCACTGCGGTTACTGCGATTCCTGCCGCCGCGGTGACTTCGTGACGTGTCAAATCGCCTTCCAGGTAACTGGCATCTCCTACGACGGCGGTTACGCCGACTACATGATCGCTCCCGCCGGGGCGCTGGTGGCGATACCGGAAGGCCTGACAGCCGTGGAGGCGGCACCTCTCATGGACGCAGGGGTTACCACCTTCAATGCGCTTCGGAACAGCGGCGCAGGGCCCGGTGATCTCGTCGCCATCCTCGGGGTTGGCGGCCTTGGCCACCTGGGCATTCAGTTCGCCGCGAAGATGGGCTTCAGGACCGTTGCCATCGCGCGCGGGAGTGACAAGGAACCGTTTACGCGGAAACTCGGCGCCAGCCATTACATCGACAACCAGGCACAGGATCCCGCCGTGGAACTGATGAAAATGGGGGGCGCCCGGGCGATCCTGGCGACCGCGCCGGACAACAAGGCGATTAGCGCGGTCCTGGGAGGTCTCGGCGTCAACGGGAGGTTAATGATCGTGGGGGTTTCCGACGAGCCCATGCAGGTGCCATCCATCCCGCTCATCCTGGGAAGGCGGTCGATCATGGGCTGGCCCTCCGGCACCCCGATCACTACCCAGGAGGCGCTCTCTTTCAGCCTGCTCACCGGCGTGCGGGCCATGATAGAAGTCTTTCCGCTGGAGCGTGCAGCAGAGGCCTTCGACTTGATGATGCGCGGCAAGGTGCGGTTTCGTGCCGTTCTCTCCACCTCATAGGCGTGGTTTTTCCACGCCGAAAACAACCATCAAATGAAAGGAGCGTGCTAAGTCCGTCAAACTGCAAGAACTCATCGATACCTATGTCAAGGCGCAAAACGCCTACGACGCTGATACCGCACTCGCGTGCTTCTCGGAAAATGCGACCGTTCTCGATGAAGGTGAAACGCTCAAAGGCAGAAAGGCCATTCGCGAGTGGATGGAGAAAACCAGGAAGAAATACAGCCCCCAACTGAGGCCGATCAGCATCAAGGAAACTCCGGAAGAGATCATCATGACCACCGAAGTTTCCGGCACCTTCGACGGAAGCCCGGTCAATCTGGACTATCATTTCAGGATCAGGAACAATCTCATCGAGGACCTCTACGTTGTGCAACCTTGATCGAGGATCAAGTTATGTTCGGTATCTATGCTGAAAAAATGGATCAGGAAGATCCCCTCTCGGGTCTCAAAGTCGGCGAAATGCCCGAGCCGCAAATCCCGGAGGGATGGCTGCGGGTGAAGATTTCGCATGCGAGCCTGAACCGGCACGACATCTTTACCCTGCAAGGTTTGAACGGCCAAACGGAGCCCATCAAGTATCCCATGATCCTGGGAAATGATGGAGCGGGAACCCTGGATGACGGCACCGAAGTCGGCATCTACTCGGTCATGGGAAGTGCCGACTGGCACGGCGACGAAATGCTCGATCCGAAATGGCATGTCTTCAGCGAACTGGTCCCCGGCACCATGGCGCAGTACGTGGCAGTTCCGAAAAGAAATGCCGTTCCCATCCCCACGGGGCTTTCCCGGGAACATGCGGCTTCCCTGGGGACGGTATGGCTCGTTGCCTACCGGGCGCTGTTTCGCAAGTCGAATCTTAAATCGGGCCAAACGATGCTCGTGCAAGGTGCCGCCGGCGGGATGTCCACGGCGCTCATTCAGCTCGGGCGTGCTGCGGGATACGAGGTATGGGCAACTGCCCGCAACGAAGCAGCCCGAGAAGTAGGTGAGCATGCGGGGGCTCATCGCGTCCTCAACGTGAACGAGAATCTTCCCGAGCAGGTCCGTGCGGTCTTCGATAACGTGGGGCCTGCTACCTGGGGGCACACAATGAGCTCCGTGGCACACGGCGGAACAGTCGTCTCCCTGGGCATTACGACCGGCCCGGATGTGAAGATGGCTCTGCTGCCGATCTTCGTCAACGAACTCACCATTGTCGGAGCTGTCATGGGAACGCGGGAAGATTTCCTTCAGCTCATGAAATTTGTGCAGGTTGCCGGCATCGAACCGGAGATCGGTAGACTTTTGCCGATGCAACAGGCGGAAGAAGGATTTCGCGAGATGTGGTACGGCACGATTCGAGGGAAAACGGTTTTTACACTATAAGCCAAAGGGAATGAATACGTGCATACTTTAACTAATGACATTCAACAAAACATACTTCCAACAATAAGCAGTCGAGGTAATTTCTATGCTGTTTTTCAAAGATATACTTGATATTTAGACTAAAGATAACTACTGTCAGTTTATCAGGGGCTGAGTGGACAAGCTCCTCCGGTTTGAAGTGGTACTCCCGGTACTGGTAGTTCAGCTTGAACTGGGAACTCCGCCTTTTTTGCAGTTCCCGCTCGGCGGGGTTCATCTTCGCGATGTCCTGGAGACGGTGAGGACAGTTGTCATTCGGGCATTTATGGATGGTCACTTCCTTCTGGACTTTCCAGCGGAACAGAGCCAAGCCGCAGTGAGGGCAGAATAGCCTCGACATTCCTCCAGTTCCTGAACCTGTGCCGGACCTGGAAGAGATGGCCACAGACCTTGCACTTGATCTGTGAGCGTTTTTTGCCGTCGTTGAAGTAGAGATAGCCATGGGGCGCATTGCAGCAAAGACAGACGACCTGATCCGGGACCAGTGGCGTGTTCCGGCGGGGCTTCACGGGAGAAAGTGGCTTTCCGTGAAGAGACTCGTATTCGGCTAGGATTTGCCGGTAGTCTTTCGTTTCCGAGTCTTTTTTTAACGGCAGGCGGTTCGGTCAAAGGCAGCAGCGGGTCAACCGCGAAGTCCTGATAGTTGGGATGCTTCTCTTTGAAATCGTCCTTTGGTTTCACGTCGGGATTGCGGTCCATAAGGACATCGGACAAGCCGGAAATAATCAGCTCGATCTCAGCTTTAGTGAACTTGGAACAGATCCAAATGACGAACCGAGCAATTCTCGAGATTGACATAAGCTGGTCTCCTCTGAGATGCCTGGACAATGTTTCTTAACCCCATTCAGAGGGGGAGGCAAGCTTTTTCTCAACAACTTATTAAACTCAAAGGCTTTTTTGTTAAAAGACAAAGAAGTTTTTGACAGTACGTTAGGGCCGAAAGGGATACTTAAATGATTACATGGCAAGGTACCGTCCACCGATTGACCGTGATTTCCTCCCGATCCTTCGAAACGGTTGTCGCCGCTTTTGAAGCAGCCATCGGCCATCCTGACATGAGCGAGTTTCAGAACCGGATTAGCGGAACAAATTCTTACGTCGAGATGGAAAGACTAATTCAGAGTGATGTTGGCAAGTCCGGCTTTATGGAATTGGCGCGGTTCGATCTCGGCGCAATCCTCCGCAAGGAACAGGCGCAGGAGAAGCCGAAGATCGTCCGTTTTCTTATCGGCAATCCGTTGATCATGAAGGAAATGGTAAAGCACGTTCCGGATGCCGGTTCCTATGCACCCGTGACCGTGCTGATTGACGAGCGCCCGGACGGTGTTCATCTGTCCTATGACTTGATGGCCGGTTTTCTCGACCCGTACGGAAATGTGGACGCTCTGAAGGTCGCGTGGGATCTGGATTCCAGGGTTGAAAAACTGCTTAGAGAGGCTGGCGGGTGAAATTATCCTTGTAATGCATCAAGACTATAATCTGGTTGCCGATAAGTTTCGAAAAATCAATCGCTTCGTAGGCCATCGTTCTTCTCCTTCCTCTCGCTCTTTTGCGCAACTCAGTCGTAGCCTTAACAAAGGACAATCAGGGGTCACAATAGAATTCGGAAATTATTGTACGATAATCAAAATTAGTCTTGTAATTATAAGGAGTTACAAAACGCGATAACGTGCTTCAATTCAAGAACGGGGGTTTTTGAAAGCAATTGAAATTATTGAAGCAATATATCTCTAACGTACTATTTTTTCCGTTTTCTGTAGCGACCCCAACTACCCTCCTTTTTTCTCGCCAGAATTACCTGGCAACTTGCTGTTTTCCCAGCTTTTCCTGAAATATCGCCTCTCTTACCTTCCTGATTCTTCGGAAGGTTAGGCAGGTTCCGTCAGCAACCCAGACCAGAGTGGGAGCACCAACCTTCCCCTCTTCAATTGCCACGATCTTCTGGCCATCCAAAAACAGTTCTTCCCCCCAACATTGTTCACAAATGTCAGGCCCTTGCCATTCCTTAAATCGGCCATGATCAATGCCGCAGAGAAAGCATGAAGTCAAAGGTCTTATTTCAACCACGTTCACACCCCTTTTTTCTTGAGTTTCTGATGATAGATTTTACAGCCAAAGCAATATAAATCCAATTGATCGGAGTGCCACTTGATGTAGC
>DASRZQ010000035.1:0-25107 GCA_035686205.1 Geobacteraceae bacterium | reverse complement strand
ACGAAATACTCGTAAGACTTCGAAATACGGGAAGATCCATCTGAAACGAAAACCGCTTTGTTGGCCCAGTATTCGATGTTTTTGGTAAATGCGTCTCCTATTACTATTTTACGAAACAAATTTTCCGTTTCCTGGGCCAGTCTCTTGGCAATGTGTACATCGTAACTATCTTTCTGCTTGCCACCGAAGGTGTAACATGGCAGGTATATTTTCTTGCTGTACAACACGCTTAGAATAGTTCTTGTATCCCATCCGCCAGTCAGGGAGAGACCTGTTTTCCCAGGCGTTACATATTCGCCTATGATTGAGTCAAATGTTTGGGTCGACTTCTCCAGATAGTCCTTTTCAGCAAGTTCTCCCATTCTTATGACTGAACCCGGACTCCAGTATTCATGCATCTCAAATTTATTATCTTCTAAAATAAGTACAGATGCGTTGGGTAGCCTTGATATTTCTTTATAAAAGGTGCTTTTACCAATAAAGGCATCGTATTTGAAATATTCTGCTATGGCATCCTGGTTTAAGGTTAACTTTGCCTCGGGGTGCCTTAACATGCATTTGACCTCCGGAGCAACCACGATGCTTCCGTTTTGTCCTTGCCACAGGTAAGTGCGGTGAAAGTTCATCCTGTCATTGCCGAATATCACTCGTTTGCGATTTTTGTCAATGAGCAACAGATTGAAGTGCCCATTGAGATTTTTCAAGAAACCGATCCCTTCTTGCCTGTACAACTCGGTAATCATCTCGGAGGCGCTGTCTGCGCCGGAAACCGCGGATTGCTTGTTGCTCAACCTCGAATAAAGCTCTTTTTTTCCGAAAATCTCTCCGCTCAACATGCATATTAAAGAAGCATCATCACTTACATACATCTTTTCATTTGGATCCTCATGATCCATATACACGTTGCTTGCATGAAGTCCCATACTTTCCACATCCACGAATACGTATCTGTAAAACGTTTCATGGCACGTGATTTTGGTCATCTCTTTTATAGTTTTGCTGTTTTTGAGAAAATCATCCCTGTTCTTGTCGGAGATAAAGATTATTCCTGGCATGTCAATCATCCTTTCCAGTTTTAGCATAGCTATAAAGAATAGCCTTGAACATACGCTTGGTTCAAGCCATCAAAAGGAGTAACAATGTGAGCTTCCATGTCACAATCAATGGACCCGTAGTTTTCAGTCATTGCCTCCCCATAGACCCGGCATATTATAAATATATTTTTATTAAATATGGGTTTTTGTTATTTTGTAATGTGTTATTTGATATCATTAAATTTCTAGCTGTCAATGGCATAAAGAATTTAGAAAATGAATGAACATGGTAACTAAAAATATACATTTAATTAAACCCAAGGGTATGAATCGTGATTTTAAGGATAGAAGAAATGAATGTTTATAGAGGAAATGATATTGATTGAAAGGTTTGCCTAATTTTAAAAAAAATGATGGTAGACAAAAATCAATGTCAAGGCAGAAGGTCAGGCACCATTTGAGTCTGTCCTGTTTATACAGCAGCAAATGCCGGGCAAAACTATTTACTGAATGACGTAGCCGCTACATTTACGACCTGAGGAAACCCTTCGAAAGAGCCTGTCTTGTAGCGGATATTCAGAACTTCCGCATCCATGACCTCCGGCTTACATATGCCAGTTTGGCGGTGTCTTCCGGGGCTCCCTTGTATGTCGTCCAGAAACTTTTGGGGCACCAGGATATCGCGATGACCCGGAGGTATGCCCATCTTGCTGCGGACGATCTCAAGCGAGGTACGGAGGGTGTGGCAGATTTTCTTGATGAGGTTGCCTGAAATGCTGACGTCCCCTGTCCGTCCGGGGTAGGGGACGTTTTCTCTTTTACTTGTTCTGAAAATATTAGGTTTTCATTGCAACGTGGTTAGGAACAGCGGCAGAGCAAAGCGGAGGCCGTCTGCGACCAGCTTGATTTTACTGTTATTGCTGGCAGGTCAGTGTATACGGGAACTTACCCGAGTCACTTAATACTTCCCAACTAATCAGAAAGGGGCTTCATTTTGCTTCCTTGTTAATACCGCATTAAATGTCAGCCACAAAACAATTTCTTGCCTGAAAAACCTACTCTGCTACTGCTGTGGGCTGCCTTTTGTTTTCAATGGCTAACACGTCCTGAATTTTGAAGTGTACCGGAAAAGGACCGGAAGAACCGGAGCAATTTTAGGAGGAAGGCCCGAAAGTTCTATGTCGATTTTCGGTACAAAACGATGGTGCACAAGGGAGTACGAAAAGGAGGGGGGCAATGTAGGTGATTCCAGCAGAAGTGATCCATCTATTGGATGAAGAAAGGGCTCAGGTGGACCGGAGGGGTACCGGAGTACCGGAGAAGTCGAGTGGTAAAAATTAATAAACCTAACTGTTTTGGTAGTCAGGTCTTATATTAAAAATATCTGATACAACTCCCGAAGCAAGTGCGCTACCAGGCTGCGCTACATCCCGTTTGAACTTCTTCTACAGCCTGTCGATCTTTTTTTGTCAACAGGTTATCTGTTCCGGTGGGAGCGCTTCCGGATTGACCAGTAAAAAGGCCGGGCAGGATGTTTTCGTTGACATGTTCGATGCCGGAGTGTATGAGTCTTAGGGGCAAAAGCAGAAGGCTGAAGAAGGCTTGACCGAATTGGAGGTTTGATGAAGGTAGTTTTCGTCCATCCGCACGGCAGCAACTGGATGGGTTCAATGAAAGACATAACGACGATATTCAACCTCATGCCCCCGCTGGGGCTTATGAGTATTGCCGCGTACCTGGAGAAGCGCGGGGTGGAGGTCGAGATCATCGACTGTTACGGGACCCCCGCCGGCAGCGACGAGCTTGCCGCGGAGATTGTTTCCAGATCTCCCGACGTGGCTGCGTTTTCCTGCACGACTTCCTGTTTCCTGGAAGGTTACGCCATTGCCCGGGGGGTCAAGGAGCGCGACGACCGGATCAGGGTCGTCTTCGGCGGCGCCCATGCCTCGGCCGCCGGCGCGTCGCTCCTTGACGATTTCCCGGCCATCGATTATCTGGTCATCGGCGAGGGAGAAGTCACGTTTCATGAGCTGATCACCTCCGGGTACGGCAACGTCGCCTCCATTCCGGGCGTCGGTTATCGGGCCGACGGCAAAGGTGTCCTCAGTTCGGTGAGGGAAAATATCAAGGACCTGGATTCGCTCCCATTCCCGGCCTATCACCTTCTGCCCCATTTCCCGAAACGCTATAACCTCCCGCTGTTCAGCTATCCGGTCGCGCCTAACACGAGCATCATCTCCAGCAGGGGGTGCCCGTACCAGTGCAGCTACTGCGACCGGTCGGTTTTCCATACCGGCTTTCGCGCCAATTCCCCGGAATACATCTGCGATCACCTGGAATATCTGCACCGGGATTTCGGCATCCGCCACGTCTTTTTCTACGACGACCTGTTCACCTTCAACCGTGGCCGCATCGAAGCCTTGTGCCTCCTCAAGGACAAGAAAAAACTCCCGGTAACCTACAACTGCATTGCCCGCCTGGAGCACGTCGACAGCGAACTCCTGGCGCTGCTGAAGCGTTCCGGGTGCTGGCAGGTGAATTTCGGCATCGAATCCGGCGACGCAGAGCTTCTGGGCAGGCATCGCAAATCGTACGACCTCGACGAAGTCCGCCGCAAGCTGGGCATGGTCCGTAAGGCGGGAATGCGGGTCAAGGGGCTGTTCATGATCGGCCTGCCGGGAGAAACGGAGCAATCCATCCGGCGCACCATTGACTATGCGCTTTCCCTGCCGCTGGACGAGGTAAACGTGACCAAATTTACACCGTTCCCGGGCGCCCCGGTTTACAGGACGATCCGGGAGCACGGCGAGTTCGACGAAGACTGGCCGGCAATGAACTGCATGAATTTCGTGTTCGTCCCCCACGGCCTGACCAGGGAGCGGCTCGAAGAGCTTTACAACGAGTTCATCCGCGGATTTTACCGACGCACCCGCATCCACTGGGGATACACCAAGATGCTGTGGAAATCTCCGCACAGCATAGCCCGTTTCCTGGGCAACCTGCCGGAGATTCTCAAATTCGAGATGAAACAGAAGTGGTGAAGCGGAATATTATTTACCTATCGCAACCCGGACCAGAAATTCTCTGGCCACGATGCACACGGATGAACACAGATGAAATCTAAAACCACGAAAACCGCATGAGTGTTTTAGATAAATCAATTCCCTTATGCCCATATCCGTGTAAATCCGTGTGCATCCGCGGCTGCCAGAGGTTTTTGGTTATCTTTGAGTCAGCTGAATTGATAAGGTAAAATGATGAAATATGCATTGGCGGTTTTCTTCGCGTTATCGGCCATTTCTTTGTTCGGTACCTCTTTTGCTGCGAGCAATGATTATTTTAAAACGGCCTGTACGGAATATACCCTTCTGTCCGGATACGGCATTACGCACAGGGGATTCGGCGCGACCCGCACCCAGGTGCAGACCTTCGACACCATCGGACGGTTCGGCTATTTCCTTTCCGGCGAAATGGGCCCCGGCTGGCTGAAGGGAAGACACGAACTGCTGATGGAGCTGCCGCTGCATCTCGTGGTCGACCCTAAGGTCTCGCCGATGGTGGGAGGGTACCTGCTGGGAAGCTGGAAATTCACCTCTTCCAGGGAGTTTGTGCCGTATCTGTTCGCGGGGGGAGGCGTGCTTTACGTCGATCTCGGGCTGCCGACCATGGGCAGCAGGCTCGATTTCTCCTACCAGGGGGGAGCGGGCGTCCAGTACTTCTACAGGAAGGATTTAGCGTTCGACTTCGAATACCGCTACCACCACATTTCCAACGCGGGGACGGCGTCGCCCAACGAGCCGCTCAATTCCAGCAAGGTGCTGCTTGGTGTCAGCCTGTTCAGGTGAAACCGGACACAGGTTTTTTCCCCTGCCCGGGTTTGCGCCCGCAATAGCCCGGAAAGCCCCGCTTCGGCATTTCCGCTCCCGAATTCTCTCGAAACCATTTGAATCGCGTCAATAAAAACATTGTCAGACCGGCCCCCGAAGTGCTACAAAAGTTCAGAGTACGGATCATCCTGAGCGGGGTATTGTATGTCTTACCTGGATCTGCGGTGTTTCCTGGAAAGGCTGGAAAAGGAGGGTGAACTCCACAGGGTGCGGGTGGAGGCGGACCCGGAGCTGGAGATTGCCGCCGTTGCCGACCGGGTGAGCAAGATGCCGGAAGGGGGCCCCGCACTCTTCTTCGAGAGGGTGAAGGGCAGCGGTTTTCCGCTGGCGGTCAACATGTTCGGATCTATCCGCCGCATGTGCCTTGCACTGGAAGTCGAAGAGCCGGAAGATCTTGCCCGGCGTATTGAGGGATTTCTCGGCGGCCTGACTGCCGGAACGGCCGATGAGTGGTGGCGCCGTCTAGGCCATGAGCCTGTAATCGTGGAGAACGCGGCCTGCCGCGAGGTAGTCGATTATTCCCCCGACCTTGAGTTGTTTCCACTCCTCAAAAGCTGGCCGAAGGACAGCGGTCGGGCGATGACGCTTCCGCTGGTCTTCAGCGCAGACCCGGAAACAGGGCAGGTCAACTGCGGCATGTACCGTGTGCGGCTTCTCGACCGATCCCGAACGGCCATCCATTGGGGGCCGCACAGCGGCGGGTGCCGCCACTGGGCGAAATACCGGGAGAGTGGGGAGCGGATGCCGGTGGCCATAGCTCTCGGCGGAGATCCGCACCTTGTTTTTTCCGCTTCGCTGCCGCTTCCGGGAGATGTCGACGAGATGCGGTTCGCCGGGTTTCTGCGCAGGGAACCGGTTCAGGTCGTACGCTGTCTGACTTCCCCACTCAGCGTCCCGGCAAATGCCGAAATTATCATCGAGGGCTTCATCGGGCACGATGAAATAATATCGGGGAGCCAATTCGGCAACCATACCGGATTTTACGCCCCGGCGGCCGATGCGCCGGTGATGCATGTAACCTGCATAACACGCAGGCATGACCCTGTACTGCCGGCAACAGTGGTCGGCAGGCCGCCGATGGAGGACTGCCTGATGGCTAAGGCGGCGGAAAGGCTGATTCTGCCTTTCATAAGGCGGGAGATCCCCGAGGTTGCGGATATCAATCTTCCGCTGGAATGGATTTTTCACAACTGTGCGATCGTTTCGATCGACAAGAAATATCCCGGCCAGGCGGGAATTTTCTTTACCAGCCTCAGGAACTGCGGATGGCTTCGGAATTCCCGATTTCTGGTCCTCGTTGACGCGGACATCGATGTAAAAGACCTCTCCGGTGTTGCCTGGAGGGTCATGAACAACGTGGACTGGCAAAAGGACCTGACGGTGTGCGGCCCGGCCGCGTCGATTACCGCGACTGCTCCCACGCTTCCCGGCAGAGGGGCCTTCCTGGGAATTGACGCCACCCGGAAGCGGCCGGAAGAGCGTTCGGGCAGCAATTGGCCGGCGGAGATTGTCATGGATGAGGCGGTTGCAAGGCTCGTTGACAGGCGATGGCATGAGTACGGATTTTGATAAGCAGTAAAACTAAATTTAGGATTGCCATAAATGCTGAATAAAAGCTTTATAGCCTCTCGCAAAGACGCAAAGGCGCGAAGGAAACTATTTTATGTAAAATCATAAACTTCAGGGCTCTTGAGGTCGACTCTACGATTTCGCGAATTTCTGAACGATTTGGTTATTCTTAGCGACTTTGCGTCTTTGCGTGAGAAAATATTTGTTGGGGTTTTCCTGGTTAAGAAATTAAGGGACATGTTAAATAAAATAAAAATATTCTTTGAAATGATAAAATTCCCCCATACGGTGTTTGCCCTTCCGTTTGCCTTTACCGGTGCGGTCCTGGCGGCGGGCGGCATTCCCGCGATGAACAAGATCCTCTGGATCGCCTCGGCGATGGTCGGCGCTCGTACGGCGGCCATGGGTCTGAACCGCCTCATCGACGCGGAGATAGACGCGAAGAACCCGCGCACCAGCGGTCGCGCGATTCCGGCCGGACTGCTGGGCAAGGGGACGGTTGCTGCTTTCATAGCGGTTTCCATTGTACTTTTTGTCTATTCGGCATACAGGCTGAACCCGCTCTGTCTTTGCCTGTCTCCCCTGGCGCTTGTTCTGCTGACCGGATATTCATACTGCAAGCGGTTTACTTCCATGAGCCACCTGGTCCTCGGCCTCTGTCTGGCCGTTGCCCCGGTCGGCGCATGGATCGCGGTCACCGGCACGTTTGCGGTTTCGGCGCTTGTTCTGGGCCTGGGGGTGCTGTTCTGGGTGGCGGGTTTCGACATTCTGTACGCCCTGCAGGACCTGGAATTCGACCGCTCGGCCGGGCTCCACTCCATACCGGCGCGGCTCGGGGTGAAGCGATCTCTGCTGGCGGCCCGCCTCTTTCATCTGGCAATGCCGGTTTTGCTGGTCGCCCTTTACTTTATGCTGAACCTCGGTCCCGTGTTTCTTGCCGGTGTCCTGGTGGCCGTGGCGCTGCTGGTCCATGAGCACAGGCTTTTGCGGGGAGGCGACCTGACAAGGCTGGACGCTGCCTTTTTCAATGTAAACGGCTATATCAGCATGGCGATATTTTTCTTCACCCTGGTGGATGTTCTGGAGCGGGGGGCGGCATGAATAACAGGCACATCGTTCTTGCCATTACAGGAGCTTCCGGCTCTGTTTACGGTCTCAGGCTGGGGCAGGAGCTTCTGCGGGAGGGCCATCGCCTGACCATGCTGATAACCGACGCAGGTTTCGATGTCATCCGGCACGAGACCGGGCTTGAATGGCGGGGCGACGAGGCGGCGATCACGGGCTGTATCAGGGATTATTACGAAGACAGGGAACAGCGGCTCGGCTATTACGGAATAAACAATTTCCTCGCCCCGGCGGCAAGCGGTTCCTCAGCGCCTGACGCAATGGCGATTTGCCCCTGTTCCATGGGGACCCTGTCGCGGGTTGCAAGCGGCAATTCGGGCAACCTGGCGGAGCGATGCGCCGATGTGATGCTGAAGGAGCGCCGCCCCCTCGTCGTTGTACCCCGCGAAACGCCTCTCAACGACATTCACCTGGAGAACATGCTCAGGCTCTCCCGCGCCGGAGCGCGGATTGTGCCCGCCATGCCCGCTTTCTACCACGGGCCGGAGACGGTGGATGACATGGTTAATTTCGTCGTGGGGAAAGTGCTTGATGCATTGGGGGTTGGACACAGTCTGTATCGGCGGTGGGGGAAATAAAGGCAGGCGTGAGGCAAAAGACGGAAGACGGAAGACGGGTCAAGAAAAATGATATCGATTGCACTCATATCCGATAAAGTGAACAATGGTCTGCGGATTGACGAAGAGGAAGCACTCTTTCTCCTGGAGTCGAACGATCTCCTGGAAATAGGCGAAATTGCGGCTTCCGTAAATGAGAGGAAAAACGGCCGGCGGGTATTCTTCAATATCAACCGGCATATCAATTACACCAACATTTGCGTGAAGCGCTGCAATTTCTGCGCATTTTCCAGGCAGTCCGGGGAGGACGGGGCGTACACCCTCAGCCTGTCCGAAATCGAAAGCCGGGCCCGGGAAGCGCGGCGCCAGGGGGCGACCGAACTGCATATCGTCGGTGGCTTGCACCCGGAGCTGCCGTTCGACTATTACCTGGAACTGCTGAAAACGGTAAAATTGGCGGCGCCTTCCATCCATGTAAAGGCCTTTACCGCCGTCGAGATCGACCACCTGGCGGCAATTTCCGGTCTTCCGACCGGCGAAGTGCTGTCCGTGCTGCGGGAGGCGGGTCTCGGATCCATGCCCGGGGGCGGGGCGGAAATCTTCGCTCCGCAGGTGCGGGAAGAACTCTGCCCGGAGAAGATCAGCGGGGACAGGTGGTTGTCGATCATGGAGGAGGCACACTCCATCGGCATCAGGTCGAACGCCACCATGCTCTTCGGACACCTGGAAAGCCTTGCCGACCGGGTCGATCATTTGCGGCGGCTGCGTGAGCTGCAGGACCGGACGGGCGGGTTCCAGGCCTTCGTTCCCCTTGCATTCCAGCCGGAAAATAACCGTCTGCGGATTGCCGGCGTGTCCGGGACCACGGGTTTCGACGATCTCAGGACCCTGGCGGTTTCCCGGATATACCTGGACAATTTCGATAATATAAAGGCATATTGGGTGATGCTCGGGGAAAAGACGGCCCAGGTCGCCCTCTCGTTCGGGGTCAACGACCTTGACGGCACCGTGATCGAGGAAAAGATAGGACACGACGCTGGTGCCGGGTCGCCCCAGTCGCTGAGCAGGGACGAGATCCTCCGCCTCATCCGCAAGGCCGGGAAGCGGCCGGTGGAGAGGGATACGCTTTATAATTCCCTGCGGGAGTATTGAAATTGTCTGGAGTGCCCGGTAAAGGTCCGTAGGGGCGACGCAGCCGCCTCCGCCAAAGCAGCATCAGCTGCGGCGGCCGGGTGCGTCGCCCCTACGTTTGTAAATAAATGCGGTTCCCAAAATTATGATCGAAACCATTAAAGACAAAATCGATAAAGGTGAACGGATAAACCGGGAGGAAGCGGACTGGCTTCTTACCGGGGCCGACCTTATTGCCGTCGGAAAGCTTGCCGACCGCATCCGCCGGAAATTGCACCCGGAAAATATAGTGACTTTCGTTGTCGACCGGAACGTGAACTACACGAACATCTGCGAGGCGAAATGCTCGTTCTGCGCATTTTACCGCGACATATCGGACACCGGCGCATATGTTCTGTCAAATGAAGAGATTTTCGGCAAGATAGATGAACTCGTTCAGCAAGGGGGAACGCAGCTGCTCATGCAGGGCGGGCTTCATCCCGATCTCGACATCGGTTATTTCGAGGGGCTTTTCCGGGAGATCAAAAGGCGCTTTCCCCAGGTGAGGAACCACTCCCTTTCCCCGCCGGAGATTTCCCACATAGCCGCGGTTTCCGGGATCAGCGTCAGGGAGACGCTGGGAAGGCTGAAGGACGCGGGACTGGACTCGGTTCCGGGCGGAGGTGCGGAGATACTGGTCGATTCGGTGCGACGGGAGATATCACCAAACAAGATCGGCTGGGAAAAATGGTCGGAGGTAATGCGGGAGGCGGCGGGTCTATCGCTCCCGACCACCGCCACAATGATGTTCGGCAGCCGGGAGAAACCGGAGGACATCGTGGAGCATATCTTCCGTGTCAGGCAGCTGCAGGACGGCGGCGGCTCTTTTACCGCCTTCATCCCCTGGACTTTCCAGCCGGGCAATACGGAACTGGGCGGCCGGACGGCGACCGGCGCCGAATACCTGAAGGTAGTGGCCCTGTCGCGGATAATCCTCGACAATGTGCCGAACATCCAGGCAAGCTGGGTGACCCAGGGGGCGAAAATCGCACAGGTGGCCCTGTTCTTCGGGGCCAACGACATGGGCGGAACCATGCTGGAGGAGAATGTGGTGGCGGCGGCCGGATGTTCTTTCCGCATGGGACTGGAGGAGATGATTCACATCATCAGGACGTCCGGTTTTCTGCCCGCACAGAGAACTACTCTTTATGATATAGTGAAAACATATTGAATTTCGTATAGCTTCAAGCCCGCGGGAAAATGGATTGTCAGTCCCCGAAGAGGAAATATTCGCAACACGAAAGGCATAAATGTCGATCAATAATCAAGCGACCCCCGATATTATCCATACCCCCGAAAAGCTCGAAAGCCTTGTGAAGAAACTTGGCCGTGAAACAGTCCTGGCGTTCGATCTTGAAGCGGATTCCATGCACCATTACCGTGAGAAGGTCTGCCTGATCCAGGTTGCGACATCGTCGGAGGCCTACCTGATCGATCCCCTGGCATTGGCAGACATGTCCTCTTTGTCTTCACTGCTGACAAACCCGGCCATACGCAAGGTTTTCCACGGTGCCGATTATGACGTGCGCTCGCTGAGGCGCGACTTTTCCCTGGAAATAAACAACCTGTTCGACACGATGATCGCCTGCCAGTTCCTCGGTGAAAGGGAAGTTGGGCTTGCCGCGGCCCTGAAGAAACGTTTCGGTGTTGAGCTTGACAAGCGTTTCCAGAAAGCGGACTGGAGCAAAAGGCCCCTTGAGCCGGCCATGATCGAATACGCCCGGGCGGACACCTCGCTGCTCGTTGCGCTGTACAGGCAGCTCGAAGAGGAGTTGAAGGTGAAGGGAAGGCTCTCCTGGGTAGAGGAAGAATCCGGCCTGGTGGCAAGGGCGGCGGTTGCGGACCGGGAAAAGACGCCTCTTTTCCGCCGCTTCAGGGGGGCCGACAAAATGGACGGGCGTACCCTGGCCGTCCTGGAGGAACTGCTTAAACTCCGAGACAGGAAGGCGCAAATGTACGATCGGCCTCCTTTCAAGATACTCTCGCATGAGACGCTGTGCGCCCTTGCGGAAAACAGGCCTCTTACGCAGGCCGAGCTGCACGGAATTCCCGGGCTTTCAGCGAAGCTTGCCGAAAGGTACGGAACGGAAATATTAAAGTCCGTGGCCAAGGGGGTAAATACGCCCGAGGGCAAGCTCCCGCGATTTCCTCGCGAAGAGCGGCCCAAAAAAGACAGGGTCTTAATGGAGAGATGCAGCAGGTTGAAGCTGTGGCGCGAGGCGAAAGCATCCGAACTGGGCATCGACGCGGGAGTGCTTGCCAGCAACAGTCTCTTCGCCGCCCTGGCGGCATGCGCCCCCAGAGATATGGCCGAACTCGGGAAAGTTGGCGTTCTCAGGAACTGGCAGAGAACGGTATTCGGCGAAGAATTGCTGAGGGCGCTCTCCGCAGGCGGCTAATGCGCCGCCTTGTCTTTTTCCGGCTCTTCGTCGGTCTGGAAAATCGATTCGAAATCCCTTTCAAAATCGGAGATGTCCAGCGGATTCTTTTTGGTTTCCTTATCCTTGACTTCGGCGTTTTCTTCACCGCCGGAAAGGTGTTCAAAGCTGAATTCATTTTCGTATCTTTCAGCTTCGTGAGGAAAATTGCCCGCCGATTCAGGGAGTTCCTGCTCCCGGCCCGCGGCCTCCAACTGTTCCGGCAGGATTTCACCCATCACGCCCGTATCGCCGAATGGACTGCCTCCGGACGGGTCATCGGCATCTGGCGCGGAAGCGGATACATCAACCGGGTCCAGGGTATTTTCATAAAAAGAAAACTCTTCGAATGAATCAGCGGATTCAGTTTGCGGGATTGCGGCGCTTTCGGTGACCTTCTCCTCATCAGTGGATAAAACGGTTTCGGGTTCAACGGGCTTTTCGTCGTCTTTCATAAAGTCCAGATCGAATCCCGAAAATGCGGTGTCGGTTTCCGGAGCCGTCTCGCTGGGTGCAGGTATATCCCAGGTAAAAGTTTCTTCGCTGACCTCATCCCGCGGGACAACAGGGGCGGCCGTCATTGAAGCTTCCTCAACCGGGACGGACATCGGCGGTGGCTGCGGCACTTCCACGACGGACTGTCCCGACGCGAAAACGACCGGGCTGACGCCCATGCTCTTCTTGAAAGACGCCAGGCTGACGCCGCATTTCTTGCAGTTGTCGAGAAACTCGAAGCTGTTGAAGCCGCACTTCGGGCATTTCATATTTCATGCTCCTTTCGGGGAGCCATGTTTTATCCCATGTCGCCCCAGAAAAATTGAATAATCGCCAGCACCGCGATCGGCGCGGTTTCAGTCCGCAATATCCTCCGCCCCAGCGTTACCGGGATGAAGCCGCCGGCAATCGCGGTTTCCGCTTCCTCCTGAGTCAGGCCTCCTTCCGGTCCGACCATTACCGCAACGCTTTCAGGTACGGGCAGATCGGTTAGGATCCGCTTCAGCCCGTTTGACTTCTCTTTTTCCCATAACAGGAGTTTAACCGACTGGGCGGAGCAACTGAGTATGTCCGGGAAATCCATAACCGGATGAATATCCGGGAACACCGGCCGGTTCGACTGGCGGGCCGCCTCCCGGACGACCCGCCGCCATCGTTCGAGTCTTTCAGCCTCGCGGTCTTTCGTTAATCTCGGTATCGAACGACCGGCAACGAACGGTACAATTTCGAAAACACCCAGTTCCGTACCTTTTTGCAAAATGAATTCCATTTTGCCGCCCTTCGGCAAAGCCTGGTAAAGTGTTATCCTGGGGCCGGTGCCGCCGTCCGGCTCAGGAACCGTTTTTTCTACGGATACTGTGAGACTCTCCCTGCCGATTCCAGAGATGAGACCTAAATAACAGCACCCATCCTCGTCCGTCAGCGATATTTTTGTGCCGGTTTTCAGTCGAAGCGACTTTGCCATGTGACGAAAAAGGTTACCGGTAATAACGGCATTTCCGTCCGAAAGCATGTCCTTGCTGATAAAAAATCGTCTCATGTCACTCCGCGAGCCTGTAAGTCAGGCAACTCCACTCATCCTCCCGCATGATCTCAACCAGAATCATTCCCGGGAGCGAGAAGCCCAGCAGCACGGTTTCTTCCTTTTCGGTCAGTATTCCCGAGAGTATGAGAAATCCTCCCTTCCTGATTCTTTTCACCAGTTCAGGGGCCATCTTCACCAGGTCTTCGGCGAGGATATTCGACACGACCACGTCGAAATCGCCACGGACCTCGGCGAGAGGTGTGTCGGAAACGCTTACGAGCTTTTCGACGCCGTTAAGGTTGATGTTTCCCACTGCCACCTCCAGCGCGCGGGTGTCGATATCGATGGCGAGAACGCGCGCCGCGCCAAGCCTGGCGGCAGTTATTGCGAGTATGCCGGAACCCGTGCCCACATCCAGAACCTGGAAGGGGCCGGCCCCGGGAATCCCGCTGAAAGCGCCTTCCCGGAACCGGATGCTTTCCATGATTTCCATGCAGAGCCGCGTGGTCGGATGTGTCCCGGTTCCGAAGGCCATGCCGGGGTCAAGTTCAAGGATAATGTCCTCCTGTTTACCCGTA
Source organism: Geobacteraceae bacterium (assembly GCA_035686205.1). Lineage (GTDB taxonomy): Bacteria > Desulfobacterota > Desulfuromonadia > Geobacterales > Geobacteraceae > CAIWTU01. The sequence goes on along the minus strand of DASRZQ010000035.1, from coordinate 11,251 downwards.
TATTCTTCCCACGTCGGTTTTACGACGAGCCTTTTACCAACCCGGACCGGTTTGAAATTGCTTTTCCAGCTGGCGCTCCAGTCCTCCTCCTTGATAAAGCTCAAGGTCGGCTCTTTGAACAGGAAGCCGGGGAACGAAGGACCTGTTTCCTTCAGATATGAGTTAACCGCGGCAATTTTGCCCTCAAGAGCGTCATCCGCCTCGAAAAACGCGGTTACCGTCCGCGTGGACGGTTCTTCCAGCGATTCCAGCGAAAAGGTGTCAAGTACAAGGTTTTCCGTAATAACGCCATCCGGCGAGAACCCTATCAGGAATTCGGAAATATCATCGGTCATGGAATCCGGAACTTCCCATGAGACCTGTGCCCATAATTTAATCATAAATTCTCCATCAAAGCGCGCCGAACTACTGACCTCTTCCGGCAAATTTCAAGCGGATTGAATTCTGTTTCAGGATCAGGCGTGGACTCAACATGCATCCGCTCCGTCAGCAAATTGACAAATACTATCTAAATTACAATGTAATAGCAATTAAAACCTTGACAAAAATAAGCCGAAGTGTAATTCTCATTAAAAACAAGTTTTTGCCGGTTGACATTATAGATAAACAATATAAATCGGCTCTTTCCTGAAGTTAAAATTGGAAAGTGCGCGAAATTATATACAAGCAAGTATATGTTTTTTCTTAAAAAACAAACAACATGGTAACATATTCCTTTGTTGTTTGTAATATCCAGGTATCAGATCCTCGACTATTGTTATTTGATTTTTTAAACCGGTGTTTACGAATGGCCTGTATTGCCAGGAAATAATTGAACCGGATAATTGATTGATCCGAAATTTGACACCTCAGCTTCCTGAATTTCGGTCCTTGTGAAACCTTTCCGCATGGAAGCGGAAAATTGCTTCATGGGTCGGGACAGGCAAGCGGTCATCGTCTGACGGGCTGATCCGGATTTTGCCCGTCAAGGAACGGACAGAATAGAATTTTTGGGTTTAATAAAATAAATTTATTATATTTATTGCGAGTTTTTGAAAATGTGTTAGCATTTAATGAGCTCACTATCAAGAAAAAAGGGGGTGGTCTGCAAGAGGTGAAACCAGGTTAGAAGCTACAGTATAACTAATAAATCCGACTGGTTACGGATTTTTTTTGGTATGGATTTGATATCATTTTCTGTGGTAATTTTTGATGACTAATGAGAGTATGAAGGGAATCGATAAATTTAAATGTGAGGAGCGTGGCAATGAGAATACTGGTAATTGAAGATGAAAAAAAAGTTGCGAATTTTATCAAACGCGGACTTGAAGAAGAAAAGTTTGAAGTTGATACCGCCAATGACGGTGAATCCGGCATGCAGATGGCGGTGGATAACTCATACAACCTTATCGTTCTTGACGTTATACTTCCCAAAAGAGACGGGATGAGCGTAGTGAAGGAATTGCGGGCGAGGAAGATCATGGTGCCGGTCCTGATGCTGACCGCCAAGGATTCGCTGGACGACATAGTTGCCGGTCTCAATTCCGGTTCCGATGATTACCTGACCAAGCCGTTCGCCTTCGCCGAGCTTCTTGCCAGGGTCAGGGCGCTTCTGAGGAGGACCGAACTGGACAGGGGCGCGGAAATACGTTTTGCCGACCTGCGCCTGGACCCCGTCACTCACAAGGTATGGAGAAGGGACAAGGAAATCGACCTTACCGCAAAGGAGTACGCACTGCTCGAATTTTTCATCCGCAATCCGAATCAGGTCCTGACCAGGACCACCATAGCGGAAAATGTCTGGGACTACGTATTTGACAGCTTCACCAACATCATTGATGTCTACGTCAACTATCTGCGCAAGAAAGTGGATCGTGACGCCGACAAGAAGCTGATCCATACCGTCAGGGGACTTGGTTATATTTTGAAGGAAGAATAACAGTTTCTCAAGTTCATATCGCGGCCGGACGAGAATCGGCCGAATTGCCGGCAACAGCGCAAATGCGCCGGAAGGGAGCCCTGTTCCATGGTTATTGGAACGGGGCCCTTTCATTTATCCCCACCCGTAGAACCATATGCCATAACGGTTGACAAATAGGCTCAACATTATTAAATTTGCAATAACATTCTCGTAAAAAGTCCAGACAAAGGGGTGCCCCCTGCTTTCCGCGGGCGGTTTGCCCGCGACTCTGTTTTTTCGTCCGCCGCATAATCCGGACCCGGTTGTCCGCGGCATTGAGTTCCAGCCCCCTCGTACGGACTTTCAGCGAACCCACCTTTAAAATTCCTGGAGGTAAATATGGTAAGGACCTTGCGAACTGTCTCGCTTGCGGCCGGCTTCATTTTCCTTTTGAGCGGGATTGTACAGGCAAAAGCCTTGATGCCGGATTTTGTCGATCTGGCGAAACAGAACAAACCGACCGTTGTGAACGTCAGCACCGCCAAAGTGATAAGACCCCAGGCGCCGACGCGCCGGTCACCCTCGAACCCTTTCGGAGGCGATCCTTTCGAGGATTTTTTCGATCATTTTTTCAATGGCGGGCCGCAGCGCCCATATACCTCCCGCAGCCTCGGCTCGGGATTCATCATCAGTGATGACGGCTACATCCTGACCAATTACCACGTGGTGGCCGGGGCCGACGAAGTCAAGGTGAAGCTGTCGGATTCCCGCGAATTCAAGGCCACCGTGAAGGGATGGGATGACAAGCTTGATCTGGCCCTGGTGAAGATTAGCACGAAAGACCATCTCCCGGTGGCGAAACTCGGCGACAGCGACAAGACCGAAGTGGGGGAATGGGTAATAGCCATAGGAAACCCGTTCGGATTGGGACAGACCGTTACCGCCGGCATTGTCAGCGCCAAGGAAAGGGTGATCGGCAGCGGCCCGTATGATGATTACATCCAGACAGACGCTTCAATAAACCCGGGCAATTCCGGAGGTCCCCTGATAAACACCAGCGGCGAGGTGATCGGAATCAACACGGCAATTGTCGCGGGAGGCCAGGGTATCGGGTTTGCCATACCGATCAACATGGCGAAAAACATAATCTCGCAGCTGAAGGAAAAAGGAAAGGTAACGAGGGGATGGCTCGGCGTGGTCATCCAGTCCATAACGCCCGACCTGGCGAAATCGTTCGGTTTGAAGGGGGAGGCGGGTGCCCTTGTGTCCGAGGTGGTGAAAGGAAGCCCCGCCGAGAAGGCGGGCCTGAAAAACGGCGACATCATAACGGAGTTCAACGGCAGGAAAATTCGTGAAATGAATGAACTGCCCCGCCTGGTCGCGGTCACCCCGGTTGGCGGCAAAGTTAAGGTTACGATTATCCGGAAAGGCAAGATCCTGCATAAGACCGTCACCATAGAAACGATGAAGGAAGGCGCCGGAGAAGGGCGGAGCTCCGTTGCCAAGGAAAAGCTGGGCATCACCGTCGCGCCCATTACCCCCGAAATGGCGGCGAAAATGGGGATAAAGGAGACCAGTGGCGTGGTCGTAACCGAGGTTGTGCCGGGCAGCGTTGCTGAAGAAGCGGGGATAGCCGCCGGTGACGTCATCAAAGAGGTTGACGGAGCGGAAATTACGACAGTCGCGGAATTTGAAAAGACGCTTTCGTCCTACAAAAAGGGAAGCGTGATGCGGCTGCTGCTGCAGCGGGGAGACGCGGCCCTTTACGTGGCGCTTAGTATCGACCAGTGAGCGAGGGAAACGGCTTTGAACTTATCCCCGAATCATAATACTGACGAACGGTCTCCCGATTAGTAACCGCCAAGAGGTTGCGTGCAACGCGCAACCTCTTTTTTTATGCTCTCATGGATGGAAATACCTTGATTTTTGGCGGCCCGGGGATAAAATCAGAGGAAATTATGCGGGCGTGGCCGCGTTTTGTTGCCAGCTGCCAACTGCTCCCTGCCTGCTGTTTATATTCAAAAACATGAGGATGCGATGGAAAATCTCAAGCAGACGCAGCTTTTCAGGGAACACCTGGAACTCGGGGCGAAAATGGTTCCCTTCGCCGGCTGGCAGATGCCGATACAGTATTCCGGCATACTTGCAGAAACCTTATGGTGCAGGGAATCCGCCGCCCTGTTCGACATAAGCCACATGGGAGTCTTCTCCTTCAAAGGGGATTTCGAGGACACAGGCCTGGAAAGGATCTTTTCCTTCAGCCTGGCGACAATTCCAGTCGGGCGCTGCAGGTATGGGTTTCTCCTCAATGACGCAGGCGGGATAATAGACGATCTTGTGGTTTTCCGACTGTCCGGCGACGAACTGATGATGGTGGTAAACGCGGGGACAACCGACAAGGATTTCCGCGCGATCCGGTCGGGCCTGGGCGGGGGCGCGCTATTCGCGGATACCTCGGCCGTGACCGGCAAACTGGGCATCCAGGGGCCTTTATCGAGGTCGGCGCTGGAAAAGGCCTGCGGCGTCGATACGGCGGGGCTCCCGTTTTTCGGGGTGAAAAAAGTGAATATCCTCGGTTCGGAGGCTGTCGTCAGCAGGACCGGCTATACCGGGGAATTGGGTTTTGAAATTTACGGCGGGAACGATATCATTGTCGAATGCTGGCGCCGTTTTCTCGAAGACCGGAGAGTGAAACCAACCGGACTCGGCGCGAGGGACGTATTGCGGCTGGAAATGGGCTACAGCCTTTACGGCAGCGATATCGACGAGACGACGACCCCCCTGGAGGCGGGACTCGGGCAATTCGTGGATTTCGCCAAGGAATTCACCGGGAGGGAATCCCTCGTCAGGCAGCGGGAGAAGGGGCCGGATCGGGTCAAAGTAGCTTTCAGGGTTAATTCCCGCCGCTCCCCGCGCCATGATTACCGGATATCTCATAACGGCCTCGATGTCGGCAATGTCACCAGCGGCGTTTTCTCGCCGACGCTCTCCTGCGGCATAGGCCTGGGCTATGTCAGGCCGGAAGCGTCCGTGATCGGCGCTGAGCTGGTTATCGGCAATGGGACGACGAGCATGGAAGCCGTGGTTACCGATTTGCCGTTTTACAAGGGCGGATCGCTGAGGAAGTAGGAGCGAACGCAGTAAATCGGGAGATGTAAAACGGTAGATGTAAACGTAAACCCTTTCATCTCTTCTTTCTTCGTCTGACATCCTGCGTCTCACGTCTAACGTGCCGAAATGCGGAATGAAGCCAGTAGCAATGATTGTAAATAATTCTATTTTTATGAGTCTCTGGAGGGCATCATGGAAGTGCTGTACACGAAGGAGCACGAGTGGATCAGGATTGAAGGTACCATCGGAACAGTCGGCATTACCGGATATGCCGTAGACCAGCTGGGGGACATAACCTTCGTCGAGCTGCCGAAAACCGGTAAGGAAGTCAGGCAGTTCGAGGCGCTCTGCGGCATCGAATCGGTGAAAGCCGCCAGCGACATCTATGCGCCGCTCGGCGGCAGGGTCATCGAGGTCAATGACGCCCTGGACGAGCATCCGGAAATTATCAACGAAGATGCCGAAGATGACGGATGGATAGCAAGAATCGAGATAACCGATCCGAAAGGAATGGAAAAGCTGATGAGCAGGCGGGATTACGAGGAGTATGTCAGGGGACTGGAATGAGCCGCGCCGATTTCTGCCCCAATACCCCGGATGAAATACGGGAGATGCTTGCGGCCATCGGCGCACGGAGCGTGGAGGAATTGTTCGACGTCATTCCTTCCGGTCTGAGGCCACGATCCTTCGAACTCCCGGACGGGATGTCCGAGTTCGAACTCCTGCGGAAGATGGAGGAACTGGCGGGTGAAAACGACCGCCGCATAACCGGGTTCATAGGCGGAGGGTTCTACGATCATCACATCCCCGCCGTAGTGGATCACCTGGCCGGGCGGGCCGAGTTTTACACCTCCTATACGCCGTACCAGGCGGAGTGCTCACAGGGGACCCTCCAGGCGCTTTACGAGTACCAGACGGCAATCTGCGCCCTGACCGGGATGGAAGCCAGCAACGCCTCCCTGTACGACGGCGGCACCGCCCTCGCGGAAGGGGCCTTGATGGCGCTGCGCGTTACCGGCCGGAACAGGCTGGTCATCGACGGGGCAATCAACCCTTTTTACCGGCGCATACTCCGCACCTATCTCGCATCTGTCGATGTACTGGTTGAAGAAGTCCCCCCGGTTTCCGGCGTTGCCGACCGGGAAGCCATGGCCGCGCTGATCGATGATGAAACCGCCGCCGTAATCACGCAGAACCCTGATTTTTTCGGTTCCATCGGCGATCTGACGGGCATCGCCGGCGAGGCCCATGCAAAAGGCGCGCTGCTTGTGGTCTCCGTTTACCCGGTGTCGCTCGGGATGGTGAAAACACCCGGCGAAATGGGGGCGGATATCGTTACGGGCGACGGCCAGAGCCTGGGCAATCCCCTGAATTTCGGCGGTCCGACCTTCGGTTTCATCGCCGCGCGCAAGCAGCACATCCGCAACCTGCCGGGAAGGATCGTCGGCGAGACCGTCGACAGGAACGGCAGGCGCGGCTTCGTCCTCACCCTGCAGGCTCGGGAACAGCATATCAAGAGGCACAAGGCCACCTCCAACATATGCAGCAACCAGTCGCTCTGCGCTCTCAGGGGGCTGATTTTCCTCTGCGCCGTCGGCAGGGAAGGGCTGGCGGAGCTGGCCGGGCTGAATTTCGACAAGGCCGGATATGCCAGGCAGGCGCTGGGGGCGGTAAAAGGGGTTTCCGTGCTGAACGGCGGTCCGACCTTCAATGAGTTTACCCTGGCACTGCCCGGCGATGCGGGCAAGGTCGTGGGAAAGCTTCTCGTGCGGGGAATTGCCGCCGGCGTTCCGCTCGGGGCCTTTTATCCCGGCATGGAGCATTGCCTCGTGGTGACTGTGACGGAAAAACGCGCCAGGGCGGAGATAGACGCCTTCGCCGCCGGACTTGAGGAGGCCCTGTGGAGCTGATATTCGAAAAATCAGTCGCTGGAAGGCGGGGAGTGAGCTTTCCCTCTTCCGACGTTCCCCGGGCCGGTGACCTGCCCGAAAACCTGCGCCGGACGGAGGCCGCGCCATTGCCGGAGGTTGGAGAACCGGAACTGGTGCGCCACTTCACCAACCTGTCCCGGCGGAATTTTTCCGTCGACACCAATTTTTACCCGCTCGGTTCGTGCACGATGAAATACAACCCGAAGGCCATGGAGAAGGCCGCCGGGCTTTTCGGGGGATTTCACCCCATGACCGCCCAGCTGCCGGGCGGCGAACGGTTCGTCCAGGGCCCGCTGCGGCTGATATATGAACTGGGTCGTCTCCTGGCCGAGATCACCGGCATGGACGAGGTGACCTCCCAGCCGCTGGCCGGCGCCCACGGGGAGATGACCGGCCTCATGATCATTCACGCCTGGCACGAATCGCGGGGCAGACGGAAGCGGTATATCGTCGTTCCGGATTCATCCCACGGCACCAACCCCGCCAGCGCCGCCATGATGGGCTACGAGATCGTTACCATCCCCACCGCCCCATACGGCGACATGGACCTTGATCTGTTCCGGAAAGCGATGAACGACGAGGTGGCGGCGGTGATGATGACCTGTCCCAACACCCTCGGACTTTTCAATCCGCATGTGGGCGAAATCTGCGAAATTGCCCACGAGAACGATGCCCTCGTCTATTGCGACGGTGCGAACATGAACGCCATTATGGGCAAGGGCCGGCCGGGCGACATGGGCTTCGACGTGATCCACGTCAACCTGCACAAGACTTTTGCCACTCCCCACGGCGGCGGAGGTCCGGGGGCCGGGCCGGTGGGCGTGAAAAAACATCTTGCCCCTTTCCTGCCCGTTCCCAGGGTTGTCATGAATTCCGACGGCAGCTACGGCCTCGAACGGGAAAACCCGCAAAGCATCGGGCGCATGGCCGGATTCTTCGGCAATTTCGGCATACTCGCCAGGGCATACGCTTACATAAACATGCTCGGACGGGAAGGGCTGATCCGGGTGAGCGAGCAGGCGGTGATCAATGCAAATTACATCATGGCAAGGCTGAAAGGGTATTATGACCTTCCCTATGACATGCCGTGCATGCATGAATGCGTCTTCTCCGCCTCACGGCAGCTGAAACACGGCGTCCATGCCCTCGATATCGCCAAATTCCTGATAGACAAGGGCTTTCACCCGCCGACGGTCTATTTCCCGCTCATCGTCAAGGATGCGATCATGATCGAGCCGACCGAGACCGAAAGCAAGGCGACCCTTGACGCATTCATATCGGCCATGATCGAGGCCGCTGAACTGGCCGAAAAGAATCCCGAAGTCCTCCACCGGGCGCCGGTCACCATGCCCGTGTCAAGGCTGGATGAAGTCAGGGCGGCTCGGGAGATCAATGTCTGTCATTTGCGCAGCTTATCAACCTGAAAAAAACTTATTGGGCCACGGATGCACACGGATTTTCACGGATTAAAGCAGATAAAGGCTTGATGCCTCGATAAACTCAAAAGCAAAATAAAAGCTGAGTTTTTATATCAAGTTGCATTCAATTCATTGTCATTTCGAGCTCCGGCGAGAAATTTTGAAACGTTTATCAAAGATGTCTCTCTTCGTTCGACATGACATGTTTTGAAATTTTTTGATTGCAAATTGGTATAAAAGTACATCCGTGGTCATCAGTGTTCATCCGTGGCTGAAATGTATTGCTTTTGTGTTGAACGGTTTTGTACTCATCAATTGATACCGCCACTTTTTTCCGCATGGTAAACCGATATGAGCGTTTCTCCGACAACTTGGCGGTTTATGGATACCGGACCACTCGACGGTCCGACCAACATGGCCCTGGACGAGGCGTTGCTCACCTCGTTCGACCCCGCCGTTTCCTCCCCTGTTTTCCGCCTTTACGGGTGGAACCCCCCGGCCTTTTCCATCGGCAGGTTCCAGGATGCGGATAAGACACTCGATTCCGTCAAATGCCGCGATGCCGGAATAGACACGGTGCGCCGCATGACCGGCGGCGGCCTCATCTATCACGCCGACGAGATTACCTACAGTATCGTATGCGCACAGAAACACATTTCCGGCATAAGTTCCGTGAAGGAAACATTCAGGAAACTATGCGCCTTTCTCCTTCATGTTTACCGGAAACTGGGACTGGACGCGGCTTTTGCCGTTGACCGGAACTTTCGCGGCGCAAGGCTCGGAAGAAGGACGGCCATCTGTTTTGCCGGAAAAGAGGAGTATGATATCATTGTCGAAGGGCGCAAGATCGGCGGCAACGCCCAGCGCCGCATCAGGGAAGTCATTTTCCAGCACGGCTCGATACCGCTGTCCAACTGTCTTGGCGAGGCGATGAGCTATGTACTCGAAAGCGAAAAGCCCGCCCTGCTTGAGCAGGAGACCGCCAGTCTCGGGGAGTTGGGGTTTGTTCCGGACAGCGGGAAATTGAAAAATATCCTGGCGGAATCATTCGAAAATAACCTAGAAGTATCATTGATTCCATCCGGGCCTAAGGAGGATGAATTGCGCACCATGAATCATTTGCGGGAACGCAAGTATTCCAGCGCCGCCTGGAACAGGGAAGGGATTTGTGACTGATCCGAAACCGGCCCGCCGGCCCGAGTGGCTGCAGAAAAAGATATCGCCCGCCGCCCACGCGGACATGGACCGGATGCTGGACGACCTTCGGCTTCATACCGTCTGCCGCGAGGCGAACTGCCCGAACATCTCCGAATGCTACCGCGGCGGCAGGGCTACCTTCCTCATACTGGGCGCGGCCTGTACCAGGCTCTGCTCCTTCTGCAATGTCGGCAAGAAGGTACCGTCGCCACCCGACCCCGGCGAGCCCGAAAGGGTGGCTGAAGCCGTCCGACGGCTCGGTCTGGGCTTCGTGGTAATCACAAGCCCCACCCGCGACGACCTTCCGGATGGCGGCGCGGACATATTCTCGCGGACCGTGGCGGCGATCCGGAGCATCTCACCGAAGACCGGCATCGAACTGCTGATCCCCGATTTTAGGGGCGAACGGGAAAGCCTTGCGACGGTCGTTTGTGCCAGGCCCGACATCATCGGCCATAATCTCGAAACAGTCCCCCGTCTTTACCGCATCCGCGAAGGGGCCGATTACCGGCGATCGCTGGAAGTTCTCAGTGATCTGCACGAACTTGATTCGGCCCTGAAAACCAAATCGGGAATTATGCTCGGACTCGGGGAAGAGGAGGACGAGGTCCTGGGGGTGCTGGACGACCTTCTGCAATCCGGTTGCCGTTATCTGAGCATCGGCCAGTATCTTGCGCCGAGCCGCAATCATTATCCGGTCAAAAGCTTCGTTCCGCCGGAAAAGTTCGATGAATACCGGGACCGGGCCGTCGCCATGGGCTTCGAACACATCGAGAGCGGGCCTTATGTGCGAAGTTCGTATTTTGCGGAACGGTACGGGAAATAAGACGTTAAATCCAGAATGAACAGGGATGAAAGTGATATTGGGGATATGGTCAAAATCTGCGGGCTTTTTGAGTTTGAGATAATTTCTTTTGGGTAAATCATCACCGCCAAGATCGGGTTTGCTTTGTTTGTTTAGATTCCGGTTTTATCCCGTTCATCCCCTTTATCCATGTTAAATCAGGGTTCTCCCGGTTTTTCCATGATGTTTACGGAAACTGGCGGGGCAAGGTCTTGTGACTTGACATTCCGCATGGATTCCATGATAATGCAACTTTCGCGTAACCGCGGGACATACTGGAGAGATGGCCGAGAGGTCGAAGGCGGCAGACTCGAAATCTGTTGTACCGCTTGCGGTACCTAGGGTTCGAATCCCTATCTCTCCGCCACTAAAACAACTGTGTAATCAACAGGTTACGCGTTTAAGACCCCCGACTTTCACCAAAACTTTCACTAAAAGATTTTTAATGGTGTGGTCGGGGGTTTATGTTTGAAGAAGTTTCTTCATTCACCTGGAAACGCATTCGCGGGTAAAAGCGGATAAGAAGAAAATGAGTTTTCATCACCCAGGATGATCCTTCGGTAAGGATATTTGGGCTGAATAAAATCCTTCCCGAAGTATTCCAGTATCTGAAGTGTGTCCTGTTCCAACCCTTCGACGTAATTCCCATACGTATCGAATACCATTTGCTTCGACCCGTGGCCCATCAAACGCACCAGTCGCAACGGATTCATCCGAATGGTAAGAGACCAGGCAGCAAAGGTGTGGCGTATGCTGTAAGGGGGCTGGTAAGGCACATTTGCCGCCTTGAGGGCCTTTTGCCACACACCTTTAATAAATCCTTCCCTTCTGTATGGCTTTCCATTTGGTTTGGCAAATATGTATTCACTTT
>DASRZQ010000034.1:0-3924 GCA_035686205.1 Geobacteraceae bacterium | reverse complement strand
ATCAAGAAGTGTCGAGGAAAAAACATTCTGATCCAATTTTGTGACCCCAATGCTCACGGTTACTTGCCCCACCTGTGGGAACCCGTGATTTTCCACAGCAACACGAAATCGTTCAAAAGCCTTATGAGCTTGCTCCTGGTCTCCTGCCCGAACAATAATGGCGAATTCTTCCCCTCCGAATCGAAACAGGTAATCGCTCTCCCGGAAGTGGCTCTGCATCAGTTGCGACATAAGCAGCAGCACCTCGTCTCCATACAGATGACCCCACGAATCGTTAATTTTCTTGAAATTGTCAATGTCGGCCATGCCAAGCCAGTAACCTGCGTTTTCGTCATCAAAATTGCTGCGACGTTCAACCGGAACTGGGTCCGTTTCCGGGACGGACAGGCAGTGGATCTTGTTGACGATCTCCTCGAAGGTCTTCCGGTTGGCAAGGCCAGTTAGTTGGTCACGTTGCGCCTCGCTCAAGACCTCGTAAAAATTGCGATAAATTTGCAAAAGGCCGCTTATAATATGTGTATCGAGTTTGGACAATTTTTTCTCAGCCTGAAGAACAAGAAAAACATCCTGGGTCTTAGTCTGTAGGATATGCCAGGCTGCAATCAGGCAGTCTGAATCTACTTGCCGGCTGAAAGGCTCTTTCGTATGGTGTACGCAATTCACTACCGAGGAGACATCTTCAGGCATGGAGAAATCCCCTGTTATCACCTCATACTTCTCCTTTTTGAGATGCAACTGGTAGCATGGGTTTCCTCGCCTGTCGAGCTTAAGGATCGAAAGCTCCCGTAGACTGACAAATTCCACAAGTGTCTTGAGCAGACTGAATTCCATGAGTTCCAAGTCCTGTATTGCAGTCAGGTTGACCAGTTTGTCAAGAAGCCTTGGTGCATTTGTCATAGTGCTGATCCTTCACGATAAAATTACTTCGATATAGAGCGACCGAGAACGTCGACGAGTATCTTTCGGGGCGTATCTCCATTTTTCACTCTTTCCACCAGGTCCAAAAGAATTGTGTCTTTGTCAAAATTTTTTGCTCGTTCCAGAATTAACCTGCCCAGACCCTTGCATTTCTGCATGGCCACTCCGGTTTCGGATCTGAATACCCTGCTTACTGAAGTCCTTTCAATTTCCGCATCCCGAGCGATATCGATGGAGCTTTCTCCCATAAGAACCCGGGAGATCATTTCATCAACACTAATGTTGCCTACCATGCGTTTTCCATCACAGACGGTAATTAATTTTGGTCTCTTTAGCATGCCTGACAGAACCTCATAAGAATTTGATAGGAATTTACTCAATCCATAACAGCTGATAAACATCTTCCCCATGAAATCGGTCGAACCCGTCTGAATAAAGTCTCTTCATATACTCCATTGGTTGCAGATCTTCAGGATCCGTTTCAAGAGTTCGAGAATATCCTCTATGTCTTAAAATTTCTTCAACCTCGAGAATCTCGAGATGTTCACCTTCTCTTTTCCTCAGTTTGGGCATACCGGAATGCTCCTTGTTGATCCCTAAGAATAGCGAAAGGGCTATAGTCTGAACGTAACCCTTTTAATTCCTAAATATATCTTACAATTTTAATTCTAGTATAAAAATAAGTCAGTAAATGCAGAATGTTACGTCATATAATCTTGTTCAGCGAATATTCGATTATCCCTTCCGCGCCGTGCTTCAGCAATTCGGGGATTATGTCTCTCACCTGCTTTTCATTGAGCACACTTTCGATGGATACCCAGTCGGCGTTGTAAAGCCCGGAAACGGTCGGGTAATTGAGGCTCGGCAGCATACTGATGATTTCCTCGACCTTTTCCTTCGGCGCGTTCATTTTCAGGCCGACCATGTTCTCGGCGCGCAGGGCGGACTGCAGCAGCGTCGCAATCTGCTCTATCTTCTGCCTTTTCCAGGGATCTTCCAGGGATTGCCTGTTGGCAATGATGACCGGGTTCGAAGTCATCATGGTTTCGACGATTCTCAGACCGTTTGCCCGGATCGTCGAACCGGTTTCCGTGACTTCGACGATGGCGTCACAGAGGCCCTCGACGACCTTCGCCTCGGTTGCGCCCCAGGAAAACTCGACCGTCACGGGGATATTCCTTTCGGCGAAGTATCTCTTGGTAAATCCTACCAGTTCGGTCGAGATAGTCTTGCCCCTGAGGTCTTCCGGGCATTGTATCGGTGAATCCTGGGTAACAACCAGCACCCACCGGGCGGGCTTCCGTGATACCTTCGAATAAACCAGGTCGCAGACGGTTACGACATCGGAATTGTTCTCCATCACCCAGTCCCTGCCGGCGATGCCGACGTCAATGGTCCCTTTTTCCACATATTTGCTCATCTCCTGGGTGCGGATGAGGTTGCATTTCATCTCGTCATCGTCAATTGCGGGGAAATAGCTTCTCGATGAAAGGGTAATGACCCAGCCGGCTTTTTTGAACAGCTCTACGGTTGCGCTTTCAAGGCTTCCCTTGGGAATGCCGAATTTAAGGAGATTATTCATTTCTTGTACACCTCGTCAGGATTGAAAAGCGGGTTTGAATGTTCCACCCATTCGCCGCCCTCTCTTTTTACGTAGAAACAGCTCCTGTTGCCCGTATGGCAGGCGGCTCCGCCATGCTGTTTTACCTTGATGAGAACGGTATCGGCGTCGCAGTCCGTGTAAACCTCCATGACTTCCTGGACATTTCCCGACTGTTCGCCCTTCATCCAGTACTTGTTCCTGCTGCGGCTGAAGAACCAGGTCTTTCCCGTTTCCAGTGTCAGATCGAGGGTCTTTTTGTCCATGAAAGCGAGCATCAGGACCTCGTTTGTCTCATGGTCCTGGATAATGGCCGGGATAAGTCCGCCCATTTTTTCAAAATCGAGCTTGATCATTTAATGCATTTCCTTTCTTAACCTTTGTCCGACGTGAAAAGCTTTTTACATACAACGTCGGGGGCCGGGTGTCAATCATTTGTTTAATAGAAAACTGATCGTGTCCTGTGACGAGGATGCCTCTTGAATTCGGGGAGTTGTCCCCTGTTCCATAGAAACTGGTCAATCATCATCGAATTTGCGGTTTTGCCCGACCGTTGCACTTCTTCCACCATCAGTTCAACGGCATGGACGGCGCATGCGCGAATCTCGATCTCTTCCGGCGAACCCGCGGGTATTTCCTCTTCATTTTCGATGCGTGACAAAAGGCCGTTCTCGTATTCAAGCACCCCGTCAAGCCTCAGGACATGGGGCACCAGGTTGTCGGCGAAAATCGTGAGCCGGTCGATATCGTCGAATCTGCCCGGTCCGGTACCGTTGAATGCCAGGAAAAGGTCTGCTGCTGTAATCTGTGCACGCTTGTAGAACATGACATCCATGCCGCGATATGACGCCGTGTCGTTATAGAAGTCAAGCGTGGCAAGAAGCTGAACAAGCCTTTCGGCGGAGTGACCGGCCGATTCCACCAGCCCGGCGAAGCAGCCGTTGAAGCGGTCGAGAATAAAAGCGCCAAATTCGTTTAGCGCAGCGGCGAATAGACCCATGAGCTCTTTGGCCGGGTCTGCCGCGTTTTCCTGGCGAAAGATGACGATGCATTTCTCTATAGTGATTTCAGCCAGTTCAACGGCTGAAAACGGACCGTATTTTCTGAAATGATCGTTGAGAAATGAAGCAATGGTGAAATATCCGGACATGCCGTTTTTTTTGCGGAGGGACGGGAAATAACCGGAACCGAAATTGATCGTGTTCAGCGTGAGAAAAAACGCTACGGTATCGTCCCCGTGTCCCAGGTAATGACAGGAGGGATCAGGCGAAAATCGTGTTGTCTTGTCAATTGGCAACCAGGCAGCGTATGACTTCACTGCGTCTTTATTGATGAATACGTTTGAAGTCCGTTCGGCGACCGTTTTGCATGAAGAGCGGATTTGCTGGAGGATATCGATACCCATT
>DASRZQ010000033.1:0-4295 GCA_035686205.1 Geobacteraceae bacterium | reverse complement strand
CCATCGACTGGGGCACGCAGCGGCTGGTTAACATGCTCCATGCCTGGCGGGAGCAACTGGTGGACATCCTGAGCCGATTCGGCATGCGGGATGTGAAGGAACTGCGGGGACGGACGGATTTGTTGAGGCATTTGGATTATGTAACCCCTCCCGGCCTCCCCTTAAGCTAAGGGGAGGGGTTATGTGCATCCTGAGTGAAAGCTCCCCCTCTTAAGATAAGAGGGGGTCGGGGGGAGTTATGAATCCATGAAAAACTCGGCCGACAAAATAACCGCCGCCAGGCGCTGGATGATGGATGGATGGAGCGGCAGGCCGCCGGTGCAGACGGAAGGGGAAGGCGGGTGCGGGGTTACCGGTTTCGCCTGCAGCATCCCGGTCGGCGGGAGGCACATATATAAGCCATCGGTGCAGATGCACAATCGCGGCAACGGCAAGGGGGGCGGCATCGCTGCCGTCGGCCTGGTGCCGGAACAGTTGGGCGTGTCGCGGGAACTCCTTGACGCCGACCATATCCTGCAGATCGCACTCCTCGACCCCGCGGCCCGGAACAGCGTCGAAGCCGATTTCGTCACCCCGATGTTCGACATTCATCATGCGGAAGAGCTGGCCCATATCGACGACTTCCGCGAGGTGGAAGGACTTGTGGTTCGTCCTCCCGATATCCACCGTTATTTCGTCCGGCCTAAGCCCGATGTATTAAAACAATTCGCCGTAAAACGGGGACTAGCCGGGCTGCCGCAGCGGGACCTGGAAGAGGAATTCCTGTTCCAGAACACCTTCGCCCTCAACTCGAAATATTACGCCTCGCTGGGCGAAAAGCAGGCGTTCGTCCTCTCCCAGGGGCGCGACATGATCATCCTCAAGATTGTCGGTTACGCCGAACAGATAGTCACATACTACCGGCTGGAGGACTTCCGCGCCCACGTATGGATCGCCCACCAGCGCTACCCCACCAAGGGGCGGGTCTGGCACCCGGGTGGGGCGCATCCGTTCTGCGGCATGAACGAGGCCCTGGTGCACAACGGCGACTTCGCCAACTATTTCTCGGTCTGCGAATACCTCGCCCAGCGCAACATCAGGCCGCTGTTCCTGACCGACACCGAGGTTTCCATCCTGGTCTTCGACCTCTGGAGCCGGCTCTACAAGTATCCGCTGGAATACATCATCGAGGGGTTGGCGCCGACCGTGGAGCGGGACCTGGACATGCTGCCGAAAGACAAACAGGAAATCTACCGCCTCATCCAGGCGAGCCACATCCATGCTTCGCCGGACGGCCCGTGGTTTTTCATCATTGCCCGGAACGACGTGGAAAACGGGTCGTTCCAGCTGATGGGGATCACCGACACGGCCATGCTCAGGCCGCAGGTATTCGCACTTCAGGACGGCGAGATGCAGGTCGGCCTGATCTGTTCCGAGAAGCAGGCCATTGACGCAACCCTGCAGAGCCTTGCCTCCGAGGACAGCCGGTTCTGCACCATTGCCGACGATTACTGGAATGCCCGAGGCGGCAGCTACACCGACGGCGGCGCTTTCATCTTCACGGTGAAACCGGACGGCAACGGCTCCGGCACACTCAGCTGCACCGACAAGTTCGGCCGGCCCAGGACCATCAGGCCCGGCAGCCGCATCGATCTCTCCCGGCCTTTTGTCCTTCCGTCTCCTGTCCCTCATGCCGCAGATGCAATTGGGCCTTTGCTGGCTGACGAATCCGGTGATGCACTTTTCACGAAGGCAAGGGCCGCGGCGTTGGAAGACGGTCTTGCAGGACTTTGCCTCATCTGCGCGGAAATCCGCCGCCGCGCCCTGACCGATAAAGAACGTGCCTCTGCCATCAACGGACTAACCATGATGATCGACCGCCGCTACCCGGTGGGCGGCAACAGGCGCTCCAGCATCCTTCAGCTTGTCGGCGAATGCCTGACCGCGGTTCTGGAATCGGCCAATACCATCGGCAACGGGACGTCCCGCTATGCGGGTATCAACTGGGACAGCCGCAAAAGCCTGCGACAGCCGGAAGGGCATGAAGAAATACTGGTGGTCGACTGCCGCGACTTCCCGCCGGAAGGAGACGAATGCGACGCCAGGCTTGTGGATGCGGCATACGAGCTCGGCTGGCGGCGGTTCATCTGCCACGGTTACGTCGGTCAGCGTTTCCTCGGGTGCGGTCTCGGCCCCGACTCATCCGGCTGCGTCATAGACGCATACGGCAGCACCGGTGATTACCTGGCCTCGGGAGTTGACGGCGCCACGGTCAACGTCCACGGCAACGCCCAGGACCAGCTGGCGCAGATCATGAAGAGCGGCAAGCTGGTCGTGCACGGCGACGTGGGGCAGACCTTCATGTACGGCGCGAAGGGCGGCCATGTGTTCGTGAGGGGGAACGCCGCCGGGCGGCCGCTGATCAATGCGGTCGGCAGGCCGAAGGCGGTCATCAACGGCACCTGCCTCGACTTCCTGGCCGAATCGTTTATGGCCGGCGACCCGCTGAACGGCGGCGGTTTCGTGGTCCTGAACGGATTGGGGACCGACGACGACGGAAACATCTTCGACCTTGACACCCCCTATCCGGGCTCGAACCTGTTTTCGCTGGCGTCCGGCGGCGCCATCTATGTGCGCGACCCCCATCGAAAGCTGGACGACGAGCAGCTGAACGGCGGCGAGTATTTTGAAATGACCGAAGCGGATTGGAATCTTATCAGGCCGTACCTGGAAGAAAACGAGCGGCTCTTCGACATCCCGCTTTCGAGGCTTCTGACCGTTGACGGGACGCCCATGGACCCGCTCCGGGTCTACCGCAAGGTGGCCCCTGCGGCGAAAAAGGCATCCGCCGCGATTTCGCCGGATTCTCAAAAAGGTTCCCTTTCCCGTGGCGGGTCTGCGCATTGACCGGGCCTTTGCGGTAGGGGCGGGTTTCAAACCCGCCCCTGCCAACTGAAATCATGGCATATTCGACAAGAGGATTGAGATGAATAATACCGCTCAAATCAAGGCGATCAACAGGGATTTCGCCGCCGGACTCGACCCGGAAGGGAAGCTGCGCCTGTCCACCTGCCTGCAGTGCGGCAAATGTTCCTCCGGCTGCACCATGCGGCTGGAGACCGATATCCTGCCCCACCGGTTGAACCGGATGGTGCTGTTCGGCATGGAAAAGGAGCTCCTGGCGAGCAAGGCCATCTGGATGTGCGTTTCCTGTCAGACCTGCGTTTCCCGCTGTCCCATGAAGGTCGACACGCCGGCGCTGATCGATAAGCTGCGGGCCCTTGCCCCGAAAGCGCCGGACCAGGAAACGGACAGGATACGGATCTTCAACCGGGAGATGCTCAAGTCCATACGCAGGTTCGGCTGCGTTTACGAATTGGGTTTGATCGGCAAATACAAGATGAGAACACTGGACCTGTTCGGTGACCTGGCCAAATTGCCGATGATGCTGCGCAAGGGAAAACTGAAGCTTCTGCCTCCGAAAAGAAATGGTCGAAAGGCGGTTGCCGCCATATTCAAACGGGTGCGCAATGCCGGGAGGGTTAAGTAATGAACTATTCCTTCTTTCCCGGATGTTCCCTGGAAGCCACTGCGCGTGATTTCCTCGTTTCCACGGTTGCGGTAGCGGAGGCCCTAGGGGTCCGACTTCAACCGTTGCCGGACTGGACCTGCTGCGGCTCGACCCCCGCGCATGCCTCCGACGGGCTTCTGGCCGTGGCCCTCGCCGCGCGCAACCTCGCAATTGCCGAACAGCTGGGGCCCGATCTCGTGGTCTGCTGCTCGTCCTGTTACTCGCGCCTGGCGGCCGCGAACCAGGCAGTCGCATCCGATGCGGAATTCCGCGGCAGCGTGGCCGAGGCAATCGGCAGGGACTACAATGGTGGTGTGCGGGTAAGGCATCTGCTGCAGGTGCTGTGGGAGGACATAGGGCTCGAAGAGATCAGCGACAGCATCGTCAAGAGCCTGAACGGGCTGAAGGTTGCGTGTTATTACGGCTGTCTCCTGACCCGTCCGAAGGAACAAAGCATCGTCTCCGACCCCGAGGACCCCCGGATAATGGAGGAAATTCTTTCCGCCGCCGGCGCCGAACCGGTCGAATGGCCGTACAAGACCGATTGCTGCGGCGCGAGCTTTTCCATAAGTCGTACGTCGACCGTAGAACGGCTGGGAGCGCAGATCCTGCGGATGGCGAAACGGAGCGGCGCCGACTGCATCGCGGTGGCCTGCCCCCTCTGCCAGTCCAACCTGGACCTGCGCCAGGCGGACATCGAGAAATCGGCCGGTGAACGGCTGGGGATACCGGTATTTTACTTCAC
>DASRZQ010000032.1:0-5663 GCA_035686205.1 Geobacteraceae bacterium | reverse complement strand
TATGCCTGAAAAACAACATCAGCGTAAGGAACGCGATACGCGGAGAATGACTGAAAATGAACCTTTTTCCCGGGAAAAAACTGCTCTGTTCAGCTGTTGCGCTGGCAGCCGGGCTCTTTGTGGCGTCATTATCGAATGCGGGCGAGACGCTTAGGGGCGTAAAGGTGCGCGGCGTGGTCCGGTGCGGGGTCAGCGAGGGGATAGCAGGCTTTTCTTATAGGGACTCGACCGGACGGTGGAGCGGGATGGAGGCCGATTTCTGCCGCGCCGTGGCAGCCGCGGTCCTGGGCGACGGGGAAAAGGTCAGGTTCATACCGCTCAAGGCATCGGAACGGTTTCCCGCGCTCCAGACCGGAGTGATTGACCTACTTGCGCGCAATACGACATGCACTCTGGGACGGGAGGCCGTGCTGAAGGTGATGTTTCCCGGGATCATTTTTTTTGACGGGCAGGCGTTCATGGTCTCCGCTTCTTCGGGAATACGAAGGGTTGAGCAACTGGACCGGGCAACAATTTGCGTCGAGAAGGGAACAACCCACGAGAAATACCTGCCCGATTACTTCGCCTCCCGCGGCATGAATTACCGTCTCTTGGTCATCGACTCCGCCAAAGGCGCGGCGGACTCCTTTTTCGCGGGGCGCTGCGCGGCATATACTTCCGACGCCTCGCAACTCGCCGCCGCACGGCTGTCGGTGCCTGGCGGTGCGAAAAAATTCGTTATCCTTCCGGAAAGGATAACAAAGGAGCCCATCGGGCCGGTGGTGAGGCGCGATGACCTGGACTGGTACACGCTGGTGCGCTGGGTCCTGTTCGCATTGATCTCCGCAGAGGAATTCGGCGTCACCAGTGAAAATGCGGCCGGATTGAGAAATGCCGCCGCCAACCCGGCGATGCGGCGGGCGCTGGGCGCGGGCGGCGGATACGGAGCGGCACTCGGAGTAGACGACGAATGGGCTCTTCGTGTGGTCCGCGCCGTCGGCAACTATGGCCAGATGTTCGAACGGAATCTGGGTCCGCACGGCGTCCTCGGCCTCGACCGGGGCCTGAACCGTCTCTGGACCAGCGGAGGGCTGATGTACGCCCCGCCCATGCGCTGACGGGAGGTGGCAACAGGTGAGCGACATCCAGATATACATTACACTCGGGGTATTCGCGGCGGTTGTCCTGGCGATTGCGTTCAATGTGCTCGACATGGCGGTTGCGACCGTCCTGGGAGCGACTGTGCTTTTCTCGCTCGGCATCCTGACTTTCGACGACATACGGGCTGCGGAGGACACAGCCGGGGGGACCCTCGCGCTCCTGTTCGGCGGCATGGTGGTTGCCCGGACCCTGGCGAAAACAGGGATCTTCGAGCGATTGGGCAACAGGTTGCTCCTTGCCACGGGGGGAAGCGGAAGGCGCTACCTGTTCCTGCTCATAGCCCTGGTCGCGCCGGTGTGCGCGGTGCTTCCCAACGCCACCACGGTAATACTGCTTGCTCCGATTATCATCCAGGTCGCCGAGTCGCTGGAGATCGACTTCGTCGGCCCGATGGTATTAACCGCGATAATAAGCAACTCCGCCGGGCTCCTGACACTTGTGGGCGATCCGGCGACATTTCTGGTCGGCAGCTCCATCGGCATGAGTTTTGTCGCGTACCTGAAGAAGGTGAGTCTTGGCGGACTGGTTTGCCTGCTCGCCCTGGTGCCCGTGCTGCCTTTTGTGATGCGGGACATCTGGCGGATAAGGCGTCCGCCTCCGCGGCGACGCGAGGCAGCCCGGATCGAGCATCCCTGGTTCGTGGCGCTTGCCCTTGTCACCCTGGCGATCATGCTCGGACTCTTCATGTTCGGCGAATTATTGCCATGGCGCATCACTCCGCCGAACGCGGCCATCATCGGTGCGGCCCTGTCCCTGCTCGCAGTCTATTCCGCGAAAGTCGAACCGGTAGACAACGTGATCCGCGATATCGACTGGAAAACCCTGGTATTCCTGTTTTCCATTTTCTGCCTGGTCCAAGGGGTCACCAGGACGGGTCTTCTGCAGAAACTTGCCCTGAAAATGAACGCCTGGTTTGACGGCGACGTGATTATTGTCGGCCTGTTCCTGCTTGTGGGGATCGCCCTTCTGTCAAGCTTCCTGGCCAATATTCCGGTGGTCGCGGCCTCGATCCTGCTGACCAAGGGCTATATGGTGGCTGCGGAACTGGTTCCGGACACTGCGTTGGCTTCCGGCTTCGCCCAGTGGCCCGCGACGGTTATTCCGGTATTCATCGCCATGATGTTCGGTGCGACGCTGGGCGGCAATTTCACCCTGATCGGCGCCTCCGCCAATGTCGTCAGCGCAGGAATCTGCGGGGCCAGGGGAAGGCCGGTAAGTTTCGCCATGTTCGCGCGCTACGGCGTGCCGCTCGCTGCCTGCCAGATCGCGGTCGCGGCGCTGTGCGTGCTCATCATGTTCCGGATGCGATAAAGGAAATCAGTGAAAGACTAACAACAGCGAATCATAGGTTCAACGGAGAACAAGCATGAATCCGACTCTGATATTTTCCGTCCTTTCGGCACTGGCGGCGGCAGTCTGGTCCGTCTGGACATGGAGCGAGGAGCAACAGAAGGAAAGGGAGCTCAAGCGCGACCACGAAGCCGCATTATACGTGAATGCCTTTATTTTGGCGGCGGAGGACCTGCAATCGAGACTTTACAGCTTTCTTGAGGAAGATGAACTTGCTTCCTACAAGAAAGAGTACCCGGACCAGTATGAATACGCCTCCCCGGCAGCGATTGAATTCCTCCACTGTCTGAGCCAGTATTTCGGATGGGCGCATCGAACTTACAGGTATGGCCCGTACACCAAGGACCCGCGGGTAATAGACCTGACCAGGAGGATATCGGAGACTTTCGAAAGCAGAAGCGGGTTTCCCGGGGACGCCTTCCGCTTCAGCCTCGACGAGAGAGTTTCCCTGGGTACGGCCGTTCTCAAGCGGGTTGGGGAAGTCACTGCCGTTCTCCCGGTATTCGAGTCGATGCCGCTGTACCAGTTCGAGGAAGACATAAATGACACGCAAAGCAAACATGCCCGGTTGTACCAGAGCAGGGCCGTCCGCTGCACCCTTGAAGCGATAGACCGGGCTGATTGCGCGGAGTCCCTGGAGGGACACGAGCGGCTGGCGGTCTTGCAGAATCTCCTTGTGGACCTCCTCTCATACCTGGAAAGCATGGAGGGTTTCACCGTTTCCGTCGGGGAGCGCGGGAAAGCCGGGATCAGCGGAGTTTATGCCGCTGTATCCGCGGAGCCGATGCGGACAAATGCCCGGGCGGCAGTCGCAAGAATCCTTCACCAGATGCGGGGGCGCATCCGTCTGGGCGTCCCGCGCATAAAGACCGATGAGGCTTTTGCAAGCCATCTGCAATCGCTTCTGTGGTCGGTGGAGAATGTCACGGGCATTCGTATCAATCCGGCCGCGTCTTCGGTGATTATCAGCTTCAGTCCCGATGTGCCGGTCGCGGAATTTGCGGCCAGGGTGCTGAGAGCTGTTGAAAACGCCTGAATTTGTCCAATTGAGTTGAATGCCAGGACGGCAGACAGGAGCACATGTGAGCAACTGGAAAGCAAAAATCAGCTTCATAGTTACCGTCCTGGCAGTGGTGATCCTCATAGCCGCTATACCGTCGGCGGTCCGCGATACCTTCGAGACCGGACGAATATACCTGTTCTCACGGCAGTTCCTGGACGAACTGCCACAGCGTCTAACCGGTCCCGGACGGTTCCGGTTTATTCTCCAGCCGGTCCTCGCCATCATCCTCGGGATTCGCGGCGGACTGGCCGATGCCGGGGCCGGGCGGCCGGCGTATATTTACGGGCTGCTTTTCAGCGGCGCGCATCGCGGGGAATATGCCCGCGGCGGCCTGTCGGACATACGTATTCTGGTCGCGATGGGTATCGTGCTGGATGCCGTTTCTCAACTGCTCATCTATCATCAGGTGCATCCGGTAGCGGCCATGGTGGTCGGACCCGTGCTTATCTGTTTGCCGTACTCCGCGGCGCGGGCCCTGACCAACCGCGTGGCAAGGCTCATACGGTGCGGGGGTGGCGGAAGGAAGTAATCCGAACATTTTGCGAAAGCATAAACATCGATAAAGTGAAGAAGCAGAGGACACAGAAAAGGAGGAATCCAAGCCATGAAAAAGACCGATCCGGCGAAGACAAGCGCCGAGCAGAAGCGTTTGCGGGAAGCGCGTGAAAAGAAAGCCCCGTGGAAGAAGTGGGGACCTTATCTTTCCGAGCGTCAGTGGGGGACGGTGCGAGAGGATTACAGCGAAGGGGGTGATGCCTGGAATTTCTTCACCCACGACCAGGCCCGGTCGCGCGCCTACCGCTGGGGCGAGGACGGCATCGCCGGCATTTCCGATGACAAGCAGCACCTCTGCTTCGCGCTGGCGCTGTGGAACGGGAAGGACCCCATCCTCAAGGAAAGGCTCTTCGGCCTCACCAACAGCGAAGGGAACCATGGCGAGGACGTGAAAGAGTACTACTTCTACCTCGACAGTACGCCGACCCATTCGTACATGAAGTACCTCTACAAGTACCCCCAGGCGGCCTTCCCATACTCCGACCTGGTGGAGACGAACCGCCGGCGCAACCGCAATGAGATGGAGTATGAGCTCCTCGACACCGGAGTCTTCAATGAAGACCGTTATTTCGACGTCTTCGTGGAGTACGCCAAGGATGATGCCGAAGATATCCTGGTGCGGATCACGGTGATCAACCGGGGACCGGACGCGGCCGGGCTGCATCTCCTGCCGACGCTCTGGTTCCGCAACGACTGGTCGTTGTGGATTGCCGAATCCAACAGGGCTCCCGGGAAACCGAACATCAAGCAGATCAGGGCGCCGAATGGCGCGAGCGCGGTCGCGGCGGCTCATCCGCTGCTGGGTGAATACATCCTTTTCTGCGAAGGCGATGCGCCGCTGCTCTTCACCGAGAACGAAACAAACCATGAGCGGCTTTTCGGTCATCCGAACGAGAGCCCCCACGTCAAGGACGGCATCAACGACTGTGTGGTGCTAGGCCGGAAGGAGGCGGTGAACCCAGAAAAGCAGGGCACCAAGGTCGCGGCGCACTATCAGGCCACTATCGACGCCGGCCAAACCAAAGTGATTCGCCTGCGGCTCTCCAACAGTTCTCCGGCCCAGAAGGGCAAACCCTTTGACAAACAATTTGATGAAGTCTTTGCCGACAGGCTTCGTGAAGCCGATGAGTTTTACCGGTCGGTGACACCGCCATCGGTGAGTGAAGACGCGGCCAACGTGATGCGCCAGGCCATCGCCGGCATGCTCTGGAGCAAACAGTTTTTCTTCTTCGACGGTGACAACTGGCTGGACGAGCACCAGTCCAACCCCCTCCATACCGGATTTCGTTACGCCCGGAACTCGGAGTGGTTCCACATGCTGAACGAGGACATCATCTCCATGCCCGACAAGTGGGAGTACCCCTGGTACGCGGCCTGGGACCTGGCCTTCCACACGCTCCCGATCTCCATCGTCGATCCCGACTTCGCCAAGGAGCAGATGAAGCTGATGCTCAAGGGCGTCTACCTGCACCCCAGCGGCCAGATGCCCGCCTACGAGTGGAACTTCAGCGACGTGAACCCCCCGGTTCACGCCTTCGCGACGCTCTTCCTGCAC
>DASRZQ010000031.1:0-10385 GCA_035686205.1 Geobacteraceae bacterium | reverse complement strand
GGATGAGCCATCGCCTCGCGAAGAACGAGAAAGAAATTGCCGCAATTGCCGTCTCCGGCAAAATTGAATCGGACAACGCCGCCGCTCCTGAGGCTGTCATGAACATTCGCGAGCAGGGTGTCGTGGCCTTTCACCCAGTGAAGGGTTGCATTGGAGAAGACTATGTCGAACTCATCCGTGTAATCCAGATCATTGATGTCCTTCAGCAGGAACGACAGGTTGTCGGCACTGTGATTTCTGGCAGTGTCGATCATGTCGGCAGAGGCATCGATCCCGGTTACATGCCCTTGCGGGACCAGGCCGGCAAGCTGCGCCGTCAGGGCTCCGTCCCCGCAGCCCAGGTCCAGGACACACTCTGCCCCTGACAACTCCAGTTCCTCAATGAGCTTTGTCCCCCATTCTTTCTGATGGGATGAAGCCTTCCGGTACTTTTCCCCATCAAAATCGTATTTCACAAGGTCCCCTCCGTTTCAGGCAATTTTCCATCCTGGAAAAGCTAATGTAAATCCGGAAAGTCCGCTTCATCGTCCTTTCAGGAAAGCTTTTCCATGAACACGACCGCAAAGCGGCTGCCCCGGAACTGCTCCTTCCGCACGACCCGGTACCCGAGCCGCTCGTAAAGACGGATATTTTTCAAGCTCAGTTCCCCGGTGAAAAGCTCCCATGCCCGGGCATCCGCGAAGCTTCCTTCTATCGCCTTCATGAGCGTCGTCCCGATTCCGCGGCCCTGAAAGTCCGGATGCACCATAAGGCGTCCGATGAGGCAGCGGTCTCCCTCCATTAAGCCGTTTACCGAACCGATAATCCGTCCGCCTTCAACTCCCTTGAGAAAGGTCTTTAGACCGAAATCGGCGGCCAACTCATCAATCGTCTGGGTCAGAGGCTGGATGGTGTAGTCGTTGTAAAGCTCGGCCTCCGAAAGGTATGCCAGCTTCTGCAAAGCAAGGATTTCAGCCGCGTCAGCAACGGTCGCCCGCAGTATTTCCAACATTTGCCATTCTCCCGTTAATGTCCGGTTTTCATTTCATTCCCGGTGCGAATCGTTCCCGATCCGCTCTTTTCTCTCCTGCATGTATTGATCATAACTCATGTCCGGTCTGTTGGCGCGCTCGCGCGGCGTGTTATGCGTCCAGTCTTCGTTGCGGCCGTCTTCGACGTGGACCTCGTACATGCCTTCGCAGACACCCTTGCGGACATGCTGCCAGTCGCATCCCGCCATGAACAGGAAAAGAACAGCGAAAATTATTATTTTTGTATACGGCATGACTTCATTTCCTCGTTTTGTCCGATGTCACTCTGAGCATTTGATTGGCGCCCCTGATCCTTTCCACTTCATCAATTATCATAGTATCAACAAACAGTCTCCACCGACGAAAACCGGCGTCGTATGGCCCGCCGGAACTGGACGTCCGGATGACCCAGAATCAGGGCGATGGTAGGAGTGTTGCCCGATGGAATGCCCAGTTTCTTGCAAAGCGCCTTGTTGCGCTGGAGAATCGGCGGCGCGCCGCCGATTATGGTGGTCCCCAGTCCGAGAGACTCCGCGGCCAGCATGGCGTAAGTGCATGCAATCGTTACGTCCACGACTTGCGCATAGGGAGAGTGATGGAAAATCATGACCGCCGGCGCATCATAAAACAGGACGTCACGGCCCTTGCGATACGACCCCGCATACAGTTCCGCAAGGGGCCGAATGAAATACCTGAACTGCTCGTAGGTTGCCTTTTTGGTAAAAGGCCGCATCATGGAGAGGAGCCAGGGGCGGAATATCTTCAGGAATCCTTCGTATCCTTTGATTATCTCCGCCGCAAGTTCCCGCACTTTTTCCCGGCCCAGCACCGTCACGCATCCCGCGTCCCAGGGCGGAATGCCCATGGGGGCGGATGCCGCCATCTCGACGACGCGGGCAATATCAGACTTATCCACTTCACGGTCGCTGAAGCGGCGGATACTTCGACGGGACTGCATCAGGGCAGCCAGCGCGTCGGCCGTCGCTCTCTCCTCCGGCGGGGGCAACGGCACCAGGTCTTCGGGAGAGGCCCCACGGCCCGTCACGGTGATACACCCATTCGGGCAAACCATCATGCAATGGCCGCAGGAGACGCAGCCGAACGGGTTGTCGTCCTCCACGGTCACCCCTCCGTCTGTCATCTTCAACACATCAATGGTACACAGGTCGACGCACTTTCCGCATCTAATGCAATTCTGGCCGTCGACTTCAACCTTTCCCGCCTCCCGGTACATGCTGTGCATTACGGTCATATCGCTACTCCTCTCTTTTTCCGGTCACGAAACGCCGGGATTTTTCCGGCAATTGGGTTAACACATCATTCGACAATCTCATATCCGGCAGATTTCAGCGACGGCCTGGTATATATGAAAAGCATCTCGACGGGCTCATCGAACGGGTTATGGAACCAGTGAACCTCCCCGCGGGGGATAAACATCGTGTCTCCCCGACGCATTTCCATTTCCGTATCTCCGATCCCGCTTATTCCCTTTCCCGCAAGGATGTGTATGACTTCTTCGGCATCCCTGTGAATGTGCTTCCTGTGCAAGGAAGTTCCCGCCTCGAATTTGCAGTAGGCGAATGTTATGTCATCAGCCCCGACGGTTTCCTTGTCTACAAGGACCACCCTTGTGGCGTTGTTGAGATCCTTGATGGGTTCGTTTCTCCCTCCGGCGAGGCTCAGCAGGTACTTGTCCGGGTCTATTGCACGTTCTCTTGCGGGAACGGTGTTCATTCTGCCGGCAAGCAGGGAGGCATCCCTTTTCACCTTGTTCAGATCTTCAACGGAAGGAAGACCCCGAACATCCCCCAGTCTTCCCTCGGTGCTGGCCGCTTCCGATCCGTGAAACTCGGCCGCCACATACCACTCGTCCAAAACAGTAAATCCCAGGTGCTCGAAAAACTGACCGGCGTACAGTCCGGCAGGAATGGCTTCGCGGATGCCCGTGTGGGGACCGGAGTATGTGCAGAAGATCAGGGCGTTTTTCCCCGGCACGGTCGGAGCCCCCCATTTGACGCGCCCCTGATCACGGTATGCGCTGAATTTCCGTTTCAGAAAATTATCCATCGGTTTCGGGGGACTCCACTGGTAGGACGGAAAGCCTATGCATACCAGGTCGTAAGCAAAGAAGTCGACATCCTCCGCCTCTTGCACCCCGAGCAAAGAGACATTCATTCCGGCTTCATGTAAACCCTCCTGGACAGACCGGGCCACTTTTTCGGTGTTGCCGGTATTGGACCAATATATGATGATTGCTTCCATAAGTATCCCCCGTTTTACCCGTTTTCTTTTGCGATAATCCCTTTTGCCGTCAACGCTTCCATTGTTAATTGCCGCCGTAATTTCTCATCGCCCTTTTTTCTGATCTCGATGTTCATGGCAAAAAAGCACACCTTTTTCCCCGCCTCCACATACCCGACATACCAGCCCTGCTGTGGATTGGTCCTCATTGCCCATCCGGTTTTTGCCCTGACAGTGTAGCGGGGATTTTCCCCAACAATCATGAGCTTCTTCAGCAGGCGCATATGCTCTTTTTTAAACGGAAGCCTTTCTTCGTACAGTCTTCTGAGAAATTCTATCTGCTCTCCGGCGGATATCTTCAGTTGGCCGTCCAGCCAGAATGTGGTTACGTCAGGGCCGGTTTTCGCATTGCCATACCCGAGTTTTGACAGCCAGGAAACATATTTCCCGTCGCCGACCCGTTTTGCGAGTTCCTGGTAAAACCATACGCAAGAGGCGGGAAAAGCGGTTTCAAGTGTCTGGTCCCTGTTCCAGGCATCGAATCCCTTGTCCTTGCCGTCCCATCTGATCACTTCCCTCTCGTCCCTTACCGCGCCTTCCTGGAGGGCTATGAGGGTATTCGGAATTTTAAATGTGGATGACGGCGTGAATCTCTTTTCAGACCTTACCTTGTTGTAGATAAAGGTTTCTTTCCCGTCGAGAGAGGTAATGACCATGGTCCCCTCAACTCCCGCATCCCGGAACAGCCTTGCCAGGTCCGGATCATCGGCGGCATGAGTATTCACAGCAAAACAAAAAGCCGATGTAATCATAAAAAACATCAATGCCGTGTGAACGTTCTTCATTTTCCCTCCGGTTCCGGAAGACTTGTATCGCGTATCGTCAGCCCATTACCTCGGCCCGCGCGAAACAGTGAATGGCAGGCACTTTCCCGATGGCTGCCCCATCCGGCCGGGTGAGGTACTTCCTTTCCATCTCTTCCGCGTTGAAGTGATCGATGATCCTGAAACCCCTCTCGCGGAGGAACGATTCTATCTCATCTTCCTTTATCCCGAATTGTATCGGTTCCTGGGGATTCTGGATTTTCATGAATTCAGCCATCTCCTTCACGCCATATGCTTGGGCCATCCTGTCTGACACGGCATTGAAGTCAAAACAAACCGCAATCCACGACAGGGAATATCACGGCGAAAGGGGCATCCAGAACCGGTTCCGCCTCTAGAATTCCTCCATACCAGTTCTTCGCATTTTCGAGATCCGGAACCGGGTAAACCATCCTTTTAATCGATCGGAACAATTTTCTCCCTCCTTCACGCATTAGACAGTCGATTACCGGTCAGCGACGACTTTATATATTCTTATTTATCTACTGATTGTCTGTCTTTTGTTTGCGGCCATATCCTTCGCATGGCCTTCGAGCCCTATTTGCCGGATCTGCGTGATGCATGCCCGGCGGTCGGACCTCAGAACAAGGCCGAATATCCTCGAAATGAAGTTGTGGAACTTGCCGCAATTTTTCGGGTCGGTGAATTCCGTGCAGTCGGCGCATGAGGAATAACCGGTCTCCAGACAGCATGTGCGGACTTTGCACCAGGACGCTTTTTCATTGTCGCGGCAGCCGGGACATCTGCCTTTCAGATAAGCCCCGCACGCGCCGCAAAAAAGGCCGCAAAATGCCACCAGTTTCGGATCGGCTATGATTTCCTTCATATCAGCTCCTTTCGCAAGGTACAGATTTATTAACCTGAAAAAAGCATTTTATCCACGAATTAGCACGAATCTTCAAAGCATTTTCCAAATAAAATCATCCACCAAATAGGTGACGATAAGAAGACAAATAAGGGTTTAAAACTATTCGTGTTTATTCGTGTCATTCGTGGTTAATTGCCGTTTTCTAGGATTAAACATTCAAATGTCGTATGCAAAATCCAAGGCCACTGAGGTCTGGATGACTTCCCGTCAAGCCGGTAAAACCGGACCGATGCACCGGTTTCTTCTCACCCATGCAAAACAACCCGGACCAGAATTGCAAATATGACGCCGTCCGCGGCGACATGCGTCAGCCAGGGAGCCAGCATTCCCCGGGAGCGCCGCCGGATCGATCCGAGCGCAAGGCCATAAACCAAAACCATTGCCATTCCCCATCCTCCGCCGGGAAACCCGGACAAGTGAAGGATGGCAAAAGGAACGGACTGCAGCAATATCGATGCGGGTCCCGGCCCCAGGGCGCTGTCCAGCGCGTCCATGACAATGCCGCGAAATATTGCTTCTTCCAGGGCCGCGTTCCCCATGGCAAATCCGAGGCCTGCAAGCGGGAACATCCAGACCGGCATCCGGGGCATGTACCGCAGAAACTGATCATGATCGGGTTTTGCCGCCACGTACCATATCACAAGGGCAATACCGGATAGGACAACTGTCGCCGTCATCGGCACAAGGATGTCGTACCCCGGCCGTCCGCGGCGAAGCCAGCCGAAAGAGCGGCGCAGCGGAGGCAGGGCGGCGGCTGTCACTCCATAAACGGCAACGGGGATAATCAGGCTGAAAGGCCATGGCCGGGAAGCCGGGAATACAAGCGGCAGCGCGGCCCACAGAAGACAGAACAGCGAGAGATGGACAGCCCGGACAGAACGCAACACTACCGCACAAACGGCCAGGAGCGCCAGTGCCGCCGCCGTCCACTGCCTGGTATCCCCCGGCAACAGCATGAGGGCACACAGCAGGGCAACATCCGCGCATATAATTGCCGCTCCGGCCGCCGTTGACCGCCGGGGGGGATTGATCTCATGGCCGCCGGAAATTGAAATGATGTCTTGATCCATCAAATGATTCCACGGTTGCAACTCCCGTTCAGACATTCTTCGTTCCGCCGAAGACGGCGAAAATTCCGAACTTGTAACAGCAATCCACATTTTTGAACCCGGCCCTCTCCAACATTCGCAGCTGGGTCATGAGTGAATCAGGTTTGTTGTCGGGATTTTCTTTGTACTTTCGAGGTACCCCGGGCAGCTCCTCCTCTTTCGAGGTATCGCAATTGGACACGATCCAATTCTCCCACAGCGCAAGATACATATTTTCCAGCGTTGGCGTGGGAGCGCGGACCACATCGACATTCACGAACATGCCGCCCGGTTTCAGATGCGAGAAGGCATACTCGAACAGGGCGGCCTTCCGCTCCCGGTCGAGATGATGAATGGCAAGGGAGGACAGTATGAAGTCAAACGGCGCCGAGAACGGATCATCAGCCAGGATTTCCTGAAAAGTCGCACGGACAAAATTCGCCCGCTCAAACCCTGAAAGGCGAAGCCGGGCGGCCTGAAGCATATCTGCGGACGCATCGACGAGAGTTGCTTCCATATCCGGATCAACCCGAAAAAGTTCCTGAACGAACAGCCCGTCCCCGCACCCCAGATCAAGGACCGACCTGTCGTTTCGCCCACCCATGAAATGGCCGAAAAGAAATTTTGTAATGTCCATGAGCTTGCGCCGCTCGGGGATGAAATCATCGGCGGAATCCCGGTAACCCTGTGAAAATTTGGAATCGCTCCAGTGGGAATCAGTAAGCTCGGTCATAGTACGCCGCCTCCTTTATATTTGCGGCCATCAAGCCTCCAGGTCCGCCTTCACCTCATAGTGCCTGGAACATTCATCGAATCGCGAAAGCAATGCCTTCGCCTTGGGAGGGATGACCGTGACTTCATGGTCTTCGCCCGCAAAGGCCCGAACGGCATCCAGTGAATCAAACCACATGACCGTAACGAATTCCACTTCGCCGCCGAGACTCCGGCGAAAGAGCTGGATCCCCCTGTAACCGGCAATCCGGCACTTTCGAATTCCGGTGAAGATTTCGCTCCTGAGAAGAACTTCAAAGGCATCGGCGTTTTCCGGCGTGGCCCAACAATTCCAAACTCGACTGATCACACTCGAATCCCCCTTCATTCAAAACTCTCCAGGTCAGAATATGTCGATCCCCCGTCTGTTGCCCGGCCCGGGGACCAGGTTGGGGAGAATGGTCGTAAATTCAAGGCCCCATCCCAATGGGTCACGTTGGAACCTGACGGCACCGTACCTGACCGTAACGTCCAGTCCACCGATGGTCCCCAGGGTTCTCCGGTATTCAGTCTGCATCGCGAATTTCCTGAGTTCATCGATTTCCTGCCCGGCGCTCCGACGCTCGATCCTTAAACTGCCCGGTTCCCGGACCGGCCTTTCCTCTCCCGACGTTTGCGCCGCCTGAAAGAGGAAAAGGAGCACCCACGGGAAAATACTGAACGCGTAACAGTTCATGGATTCTTTCTTACGTCGCCCTGCCGATTCCGGCTGTGGTCTTTCCGGTCCCGCATGCGGATAATCCTTATCATTGCCCGTTATTCACATGTTCATTCTCACAGGCGCCGTCGGCTCACACAGCAAACCTGTTTGAATCCTTACCAGACCACTCCCGCCGAGAGCCTGACAAAACCGTTGTCGTCAACCCTGATGTCATTTCGGGTCCCGTCATAAAAACGGAACTTCCTGCCAAATGCATAACCGCCGGAGATTCCGATTTTAACAGCCGAAAATATGGTGTATTCCACACCGGCAACGGCCCTGAAATCGCGGTATTCGATGATTTTCGCCCCCAAGGACGGATCGTGCAGCTGATATTCGGTTGCGGTAAATTCTCCGCCCAGGTAATAACTTGACTTCTTGTCAGGACTGTAAGTAACTCCGGGACGCGGCGCCGCCAAGCCAATGGTCCAGTGCTCGTCAGGCCTGTAAACGAAACCCAGTACCGGAACTACAGGATATGATTTATACCCTTCCTGATAAACAAGGCCCGCCAGCAGGGTCAGTTTTTCTGACGTGTTGTAGCGCCCCATGAAACCGACCTGTGTTCTGACGTCGTCCCTGTCGATCTTTTTGAAGTCTCCGTTCAGGCCCGGCGAAACCATTACATCGAGAAACAGATTCTTGCTTATCCGGAAATTGCCGCCTATTTCCACCGATGCGGTGTTAAGCTTGTCCGGAAGCCGGGCAGTTCCCGGGGCATCAATGTCTCTCAGAGAATAGGCAAGACCGGTGGAAAGGCTGAGTGTCGAGCTTATCGCGAACTTTCGGCCAAAGCGGATTTCCGTTTCACTCATTTCGATATTTCCGCCCATGTTGCGAATACCGCTGTCCGGCAGCCAGGTCTGGCTTATGTCGGCGCTCCAGGGATGCCTATCCTTTCCTGTCGCGGTGCTCATCATTTCTTGCGCCGTTTCCTCGCCGGAACTGTCCGCGGCCTCGGCACGCACGGCCAAAACCGCAGAAATCAGCAGGCTGCATACTATTGCCGTTTTCGCAAAACAATTCATTGCCCCTCCGCATGGCAAACATTGAATTGAACTCAGACATCCACGGCAAACAACAGCGAATCATTTCCAGCCAAGCTCGGCGTTGTAAAATATTCCTCCGAGGGGCTGGTCAGAAACCTTTTTTTCTTCTGTCAGCCGGACCCCGAGCAGTTCCTGCAGGGAACTCAGGTACGTTTTCAATGCCTCGCGACCGGTTTCAGTCAGAATGTAAAGGGTTTGCTGACGGCGGTTGCCGGTATCCTTGCGGGTAGAAATGTAGTCGGCGGAAATCAGCTTTTTCAGATGCGACTCCAGGTTGCCGTCGGAAATCTCCAGCACCCGTTTCAATTCCATGAAAGTGGCTTCTTCCCGGCCCGCCAGGTAGGCGACAATCCGGGTTCGTATCGGCTGGTGCAGGATCGCATCCAGGACGCATCCGGATACGGGCGTTACTTTATTCATTGTCCGGACCTCACTATTCTACGTTTATCAGAAAACCGGTTTTCATAACCGGACCTTCCGCGGGAGTAAGCTGGGTCCGCAGGTCCTCATTGCCCCACACGGATAGGTAGTATCTGCTGTCCTTCCATTTTTCCCCGGCGATGCGGAATCGGCCGGTTGGATTGCCGTTTTGCAGGACAATTTCGACCGGTCGCAACAGGGTGAGAGGCATGATTGCATCGCCATTACGGAATATGTTTCCGGAAATCCTTATCCTGACCGGGACTGTCACGCCTGAAGGAAGGGCAACAATCCGCGGAGCGGCGGTCGGTTTTTGTCGCAGGTACTCCTGCAGCGACACCACAGGTGCATCCGGCACGTCAGGGACGTGGAACATTTTCATGTAGTGCCAGCCGATGAGAGGAGGGGCAAGAACCAGCAACAGCCAGACGGAAAAGCGGGCGGCCTGCCGGAGAATGCCGGCTCCCCTGCGTTCATCCGGCAAAAAGCTCAATGCGGGAAGTCCGACGGCAAAAACCCCTGCGGCCAGCCACTTTGTAAATTCAAAATTGGCTTTCAGCGCCAGCGGGCCTATCCCGAGAAGGATCATGATCATCCCCGCCCACTCCAGCATCTGCTCGGAGAACAGGCCGTGAACGAACAGACCGAAGCCGATCAGGATCAGCCAGACCCCGTATATCATGTAGCAACCGCCAAAGAACCCGCTGCCGAAGGTGAATAACGTTCCCATGGCGAAAAGGAGCCACCATACCTTTGAAACCTGGGCATGGATGAAGGGAAATGATTCGCCCCTCGCCTGTTTTCGATAACGCATATAATGCAAATCCGCGATGGTTACGCCCGACAGCACTGTCACGAGCAGGATCAGCAACGCCGTCATGTGTTGCAGGCCCGTGTCGAAACGCTCCCGCGGGATCAGGATGTCCGGGGATATGCAGAGGAAAGCGCCGGTGATTCCCCACATGATCAGGCTGTGCCGCTCCATCCTGATGCACCGTTGTCCGGAGGACATCATGCTCAGAATCGTTTCCAGTTGTCGCGTTTCTTTAGTCATTTGGCAATCTGTAATTAACTATTATTACTCTGCAAAGCAGAGCATACTACTTTGAAATGCAGAGTGTCAAGCAAAATTTAAAGCTTGTTCATAAATTATTTCCCGGAAGACCGCATCGGGAACATTAATTTATGAACAAGCTCCCCCTTTTGAATACTGTTGCGTACGGTCTATGTCATCTTAAGGTTTTGACTGTAAGTACGGATTTTACCCCTTCCTTCTTATCCATCCCGAATCCCAGGGAAAATGTGCCGCCCTTTATTCCCAGCACCTGCTTCAACGCCCGGCCGTCATACATCG
>DASRZQ010000030.1:0-6797 GCA_035686205.1 Geobacteraceae bacterium | reverse complement strand
CCTCGCTTTTTTTCGAGTGGCCGTAAAGGAACTTGCTGAGGGCGCCATAGGTGGAATCGGTTTCCATTACCTGGACGAGGTCGTCGACCGATCTGCCGACTTCCCTTCCCATGTTGATCACGATCCCGTCGAAATGTCTCCTGTACAGGAAATTCCACAGGGTCAGCTTGCCGATGCGGCCCAGTCCGTTAATCCCGAGCAGACGTTTGCCCTTGACACTTGCACTCATTGTTTCCTCCTCGTGGTGATGAATTTATCCGCATGAGGCGCGCGGTCCTCTTGAATCCGGATCAGAGCCTAGCGTATCAATTTCCTTCGGTATATTCAACCGGGTAATTGCCCTTGTAGATGTTGCCCAGCCTGCCGTCGATGGCTATTTCGTCGCCGGTGCGGAATTCCACGCCGTTGATGAAACACCTCTTTTCCGCCTCGATTACTTCGAGCACCTTGCAGTTCACAATGCAGATCTTTCCTAGCCGCACGGCTGTAACGGCGGCGTGGGAAGTTGCCCCGCCCCTCGCTGTCAGCAGTCCGTCGCATTCGAAGATCATATCGATATCATCCGGCACTGTGTCGGGCCTGACCAGGATCCTCTTCCTGCCGGGAAATCTGTTTGCCGATTCCATCAGGTCTTCCATATCGAAAACGAGGATGCCGTTCATGGCGCCGCCGCCGATGCCGATGCCGCTGCCCAGAAACTCCATGGATTTTCTGTCCGATGCGAAGACGCAGATCTTCTCCGGCTGGGTGGTCGCATGCTCCCTCGTCTGCAGGATGTAGAATCCACCCTTTTGTGGGGATTCGAAGGTGAACTCGATCTCCTGGTGACCGAACCCGTGCTTTTCAATCAATTCCTTCGCCCGGTTCAGCAGTTCCTGGTAGATGTCGGGGAAATCCTTCTCCAGGGATATCTTTATGTTGCCGGACATGCTCTTTCTCTGTTTTTCCGAGATGGGAAGGGTATGGACCAGACCGGCGACAACGTCCTCTCCCTGGCTGAACAAGGTGAAATCGCCGTACAGGTTGACACCCGGCTTGTCCTCCAGCGGGTCGTGGGTGAATACGACGCCGGTGCCCGATTCGGCGCTGAGGTTGCCCAGCACCATTTCCTGGACAATGACGGCGGTCCCCCATTCCTCGGCTATCTGCAGGTGCTTCCTGTAGGTCTTTGCCCGCTCCGTATACCAGGAGTCCAGCGCCGAGCGTATTGCCTGGATTACCTGCATGAACGGGTCCTGTTCCACGGCGACGCCGTGCTCCTCCAACAGCTCCTTGTACGAATAGGTGACTTCACGCATCTGGGAAGGGGTGAAATCGATTTTGTGGCCCACTTTGTAAACATTCTTGAAGTAATTGATCCGCTGGTCGAAATCATCCCGCGGGATGCCGTGGGCCATGCCCAGCCCCTGGATGAAGCGGCGGTAGCAGTCCCATGCGGTCCATCCCATTTTCGGCTTGCGGCTCAGGCCCTCCGCGACTTCGTCGTTCATGCCGACATTGAGGAAGGTGTCCATGGCGCCCGGCATTGAGATGGCGGTTCCCGAGCGGACGGAAAAGAGCAGCGGATTGTCCGGGTCTCCCAGCCTTTTGCCGGTGAGCTCTTCTATTTTGGCGATTTCCTGGCGGATCCTCTCGTGGACCTCCTTCATCATCTCAGGATGTAGGCCGATCGCCCTTCGGTGGCGGAAAACCTCGGTCGTCAGGACAAATCCCGGCGGGACCGGAAACCTCTCATTATACAGTTTTTTCAGGAAGTACGCCTTGGCCCCGAGGAAAATCTGGTTGTCCATCTCCGGCGTCTGCTGGGAAATGGGGCTGATGACCAGGTCCGGGTCGTAGCTCATGACATTGTGCAGCACTTCTGGGGTCAGGTTGCCGACCATGGTGTGCAGGGTGTTGAGTATGGTGGAAATGAAATTGTCCAGCTGCTGCATGAGAAAGGCCGACGAAAGGACCTCCCGGTAGAATTTTTCGCAGTATTTGTGGATGAACTGCTGGTCCGTCGTCGAAACCGATAATTTGCCGCGCAGGAGCTTTTTCTGCTGGATGATCACGGTCCTCAGCGGGGCGTCGTAATTGCGGAGAAAATACTCGCTGATGATCGCCCGGATGTCCTGGGCCATGAACTGGAACAGATTGACGAACTGGTCCAGGGAAAAGCTGGCAGAGGTCAGGCTGTACTGGAACATTTTCAGATTCGAGTCGAATCCCTGGTTATAGACGCCATCCAGCAGGAGCCCCTGGCGGAACAGCTCCAGGATACCGGCTATCTTGCGCAGCGACTTGGCTGTAATATAGCTCATGTTGATCTGGCTGATCATTTTCTCCATGAGTGCGGCAGCGAGGTTTTCCAGGCGAAAGGTAAGACCCAGGGCCTCGAATTTCGCTTCGTGGTACTTGCCGTACATGGAGGGGATGCCTGCCGCTATGTGGCGTTTGTAGTATATAT
This sequence comes from Geobacteraceae bacterium, assembly GCA_035686205.1. Taxonomy (GTDB): domain Bacteria; phylum Desulfobacterota; class Desulfuromonadia; order Geobacterales; family Geobacteraceae; genus CAIWTU01. The sequence continues at coordinate 4,348 of DASRZQ010000030.1, read as the reverse complement.
TTTCCCATCCCTCGGAATTCTCGGGGTTGAGGATAATGTTCTTGAGGCGCTCCATGAACCGGTAGACCTGTTTCAGTGCCGCCTCGGGGTCATTGTCCCTCATCAGGGCGCCGAGCTGCTCTATCTCCTGGTCGGCGAAGAAACTGTGCTGCTTCAGAATGGGGATGATATTGCGGTAATCGAGGGTGTATTTCGCCTTCAGCAGTTTGTTGAGGGCAAACAGGTTGCGGATGCGGACCTGGTCCCTTTCCTCGTAACCCTTCAGGTTTTCATCAAGATTCACGTCGTCCCGGTCAAGCAGTTTCTCCGGTCCCACGCCGTATGTTTCGCATAGCCGGACGACGATTTCATGCACCGGCTCGAACCAGACGCCGGTGTGCTGCAGGTACTGGTAGACGTCCCTGGGAAGCATATCCTTCAGGTGCTTCTTGTTGCCGTCATGCCAGAAGCGGATGATCTTCCTCGTCAGCTCGATGTGGGTGTTGTTGCTCTCCGTGTGGACCTGCTTGCGGACGAAGTGGATGAGGCGGTCCTGGCGCATCGCCACTTCATCCATGGTGGTCGTAATCTCGCGCAGTTCTCCTTCGGCGCCGATTTCGTTGTAGTAGACGGGGAAAATCCGTGCGAGCTGCTTTATCATCTTGTAAATGGGGGTGATGTCCGAATTGAGCAGCCTGGTGATGTCCCGCTGGAAAAGATCGGTGTCGGAAATGAAAATGCCGCCGACCCTAAGGTTGACAATGAGAGCCGAAAGGAGCTTCAGCATCTTCTGGGGGGCGCATTCCACCAGTTCCATGCAGACGCGGATGTTCTTTACATGGTTCTTGTCGACACAGACCTGCCAGTCCATGTTTATGCCGAAGACATTGCCCGTAACGAATCCGAACCCCACAACCTTGTCTATGAAATAGTTCATGACCGCGGGGTTTTCCTGGGCGATAACTTCCTTGCCGAGGGTGAGGATGCAGTCCAGAAGTGTGTTCATGTGTTCGGATTTCTGCCCTTCGAAAAGGGTGAATATCCGTTCGATGAAAACCAGCATTTCCTGTTCGCCGCATTCGCTCTTGACGATCCGGAGCATGCGGTTCAGGTCCCAGAGCAGGTGCTCCTTCAGGTGGCTCATGCCGGGCAGGTTCAGAAGGTAAAAGATATAGTAAATCCGGTCGAGCGCCGATTCCTGTTCATCCAGGCAGCTTCGGAACCTGTTGGCGATGGCGAAAAAATCCATTACGCGCTGGAGTTCGTCCAGGGACTTCGCCTGTGCCAGTTCCTTTCTCGTCTCGGCGAAAAATGTTCGCCCGATGCGGGGAGCGATGCCGCCCATGTCCGAATGGAAAATGTGCCTGTTGGCGGCTAGCCAGGATTCAACGTCGCTGCTCGTTTCCCAGAAATCGAGATTTTCGGCAAGCGACCGGCGCATCAGTTCGATAATCGTTTCCCCGAACGACGGGTCTTTCGACAGCTGCTGGACGCGCCCCTTCATGAAGCCGGAGAAGCGCACCAGGACGGACCTGCTGATGGGGAGGGTCTTCCGCAGGATTTCGATGGCGGAATGGAGGAGCGCCGGGTCAAGCTCTTCATTTTTGTACAGGGATTCGGCGAATTCCAGGAATGTCTGCATGGCCCGTTCCTGCTGCTGGTCGGGAAGGGGAAGGGCGAGCAGATTGCTGAAAATATCCACCAGGATCGAAAGCGCCTTCTTATGATCGGGAAGAGACAGGTAAAACCAGGTGTCGTCCAGGGCTATTTTCCTGAGAAGATCCACCACCAGCTCCTGGTTGGTGAACGGGTGGTGATACTCCGTCATGAATTCCCCGGCCCTTTTGTTGATGCCGAAATGGGACTGGGAGAGGGAGATAAACCACTGGTGCTCCGGTGGAATCTCGATCTTTCTGCTTCTCGTGGCGGCCAGGTTGGCTTCCAGCGCCTCGGACACAAACTTACTCATATCCGTTTTCCGTTTTCATTGTGCAATATTAACCCGTGATTTCCGGCACGCAACCGGATGGAGGAAAATTCAGGATTTTAATTTTAACACAACATTGTTCAGTATTGGTGAAATATCTGAATCCGTGGTGCCTTCTCGGCTTCGTCCGGGCTGAATGCCGGGTTTTGAACGCCGCTGACACTGTTTTGCGCCTGTTATGCCGGGTGAACTTCGCCGGACGGTCTCATCCCATGGGAATGCAAGAAACCGAGGTGTGCCGCCCGGACGAAGCCGAGAAGGCGCAACAGGTTCAAAGAATATATCAGCCCTGCTTTCCGGCAAGCTGCCTGAGGCGATCCATATTGTGGATTACGACGCGGCTTCCATCCACCTCTATGATCCCGTCGTTTTTCAATTTTTTCAGGGAACGCGACAGGGTCTCGCTGACGGTGCCGATGTGCGAGGCAAGCTCCCCTTTTTTCATGTCCAGGTCCAGGTAGGTTTTACCCTGAAAGGTGGTCGACTTCTTGTCGGCAAGCTCGATCAGGTATGCGGCCAGCCTGGCCGGCACTTCGGCGAAGGAAAGTTCCTCGATCTGGCGGGCGAAGCGTCGCAGCAGCATCGAAAGAGACACGATAAGATTAAGGGAAAACCTGGGATTTCTTTCCAGAAGCCCCATAAATGCCTCCCTGGGAAAAAAGAGTGCCTCGCCCTTTTCCAGGGCACGCGCCTCGGCGGGATAGGCGCCGTCCCCGAAGAAAGCCGCTTCGGCAAAGGTTTCCGAAGGGTAGACGAAGTGAAGGACCTTTTCTTTCCCGTCCGGTGAAATCTTGCACAGCTTGATCGACCCTGATGCAAGGAGATAAAAGCCGTTGGCCTTTTCCCCTTCGGTGAAAAGCGACTCTCCCCTGGCGAATGTCTTTTTCGCCGCGATGGCGGCCACTTCCGACAGGTGCTCTTCGTTCAGACCCGAAAAGAGAAGTGATTTTTTGAGAATTTTCATGTATTCGATATTCTGGTCCACGGCTTCTGCCCCGTTCCTTCGGAAATAATTTCCCAACAGACAATAATATAACGGCTGCTCCCGAAAGTGTAAAGCCGAATTCGGGTTCGGACGGACGAACATTTGCCGACAACCCTCCAGGGCCTTTCGGACGCTCTCATTTCCGGTTGATTTGTGCGCAGGAAGCGGTATATTAAACAAACCTTGGAGGTTCAGGAATGACGGGCAAACACGATATAATCATCCTCGGCTCAGGCTCGACCGCCTTCGCGGCCGCCCTGCGGGCACAGGCGCTCGGGGCGAAAGTGGTCATGATCGAGAAGAGCCAGATGGGAGGGACGTGCATCAACTGGGGATGCATCCCGAGCAAGACTCTTATACATGCCGCCCTGTTCCGCCGGGAAGCGCTGCTGGGCGCGAAGATAGGCCTGGGGCTGGCGGAAAGGGAGATCGATTTCGACAAGCTTGTCGCCCACAAGAATGATGTCGTACATCACCTGCGTACGAGCAAGTACCTGGATGTGCTCAATGAGGTGCCCGGCCTCAGGCTTGTCAGGGGAACCGGGACTTTTATCGCTCCCGGGGCCGTAAGGGTTGGTGAAGAGATCCTGCGCAGCGACAGGATACTGATTGCCACCGGCGGTTTCCCGCGCGTGCCCGATGTGCCCGGGCTCCGGGACGTCAGGTACCTCACCAGCAGGGAAGCGCTGCTGATGAAAACCTTGCCGAAATCAATGATCATTATCGGGGGCGGAGTAATTGCCCTCGAACTGGGGCAGATGTTCAGCCGGCTTGGGACGAAGGTCACGATCCTGGAGCACGGGCCGCAAATCCTCCACAACGTGGAAAAAGAGCCGGTGCTGGCGCTGCACCGGGCGCTGATCGACGAAGGGATGGTTATCAGGCTCAATGCGAGGATCGGCGGCGTTACGGGAGCGGATGGCGGCGTATCCGTATCGGTTGAATTCGACGGGTACCACCAGGAACTGAAGGCCGAAAAGCTCCTGGTCGCGGTCGGCACCGCCCCGGCATCATCGGGAATTGGGCTTGAAAATACCGGAGTCGAAGTGGATGCGAAGGGATTCATCAAGGTGGACGAGATGATGCGGACCACTGCTCCGGGTATTTGGGCGGCGGGAGACGTGATCGGCGGGATGATGATCGCAACCGCGGGTGCCAGGGAAGGTATAGTCGCCGTGGACAACATGCTCAACCCCGGTTGCGAATGCCGGATGGATCACCTTTCCACTCCGATGACGATTTTTACCGACCCGGAGGTGGGTTTTGTCGGCCACACGGAGGCGTCCGCGATAAAGGCCGGCTACGATATAATCTGCAACACCATGCCCGTTTCGGCCATCCCGAAAGCGCATGTTACCGGGCATACGGCGGGTGCCATAAAAATGATAGCGGATTCC
>DASRZQ010000029.1:0-15127 GCA_035686205.1 Geobacteraceae bacterium | reverse complement strand
TCTCCACCGGATACCCCGCCTCGGACCATGCCTTCCAGCCGCCCTTGAGAGCGTAAACCTTGGAATATCCGTCCTTGATCATCATCAGCGCCAGACCGGCGCTGGTTCCCTCGGCCGGTCAGGTGCAGTAAAGAACCAGTTCCTTGTCCTTCGGGTATTTGTTGTACCACCGGGAGAATTGTTTCGGGTCCTCCCGGATTGCCCCGGCTATTTTCATGTTGCTCGCATCCCAGGACCAACCGGTCCTGACATCGAGAACGACTATATCTGAAGAGCCGAGCCGGTCCTTCAAATCTTCGATCGAAATCCGGGGAACCTGGTCGGTCACAGGCGTTCCCTCGATTGTCGCGCATCCTCCGGTTACTAGCGATGCCAGAAACAGAAGCGCAGTAAATAGCCTCATGGCATACCTCCTTTTAATTAACCCGCCGCACGTCCGTCGGATAGCCGGCTTCAGACCACGCCTTCCAGCCTCCCTTGAGGGCATATACTTTCTTGTAACCGTCCCTGATCATCTTCAACGCCAGACCGGCGCTGGTTCCCTCGTTCGGTCAGGAGCAGTAGAGAACCAGTGTCTTATCCCGGGGATATTTGTTGCGCCATCCGTCGAATTTGCCCGGGTCCTCCCGTATTGCGTCCTTGATCTTCGTCTTGCCGGCCGACCAGTCACCCGGCTGCCTGACATCCAGGACAATAAGACCGGATGATCCGAGCCGGGCCTTTAAATCTTCAATGGATATTCGCGGGACCTGATTACCGGCGGGCTTTCCTCCCATCGGATTGCATCCGCCAATCAGGAACACAAACAGGAGCAGTAGCCATTTCCATGGCACAACGGTATCCCTCCTTCTTTTTTTTAGATGCTATCACACGTGCCGTCAATTTCAATGTGCTCCCGGAATAAACTTCATCAAGTCGATTTTCCGAAGTTTCACGGACATTTCAGGCAAAAAATCCGGCAGCAGGCTGTATTGTTGAAATATTGTGCTATTAATAAAAGAAACATCAGACGGAGAAGGGGGAATAATCCATGAAATACACAGCCTTGCTGGGAAGGATCTTGTACGCTGCAATTTTCCTGATGTCCGGTCCCGGCCATTTCACGCAGAAGTCGATCGGTTATGCCGCGGCCCAGGGTGTGCCGCTGGCTTTTCTGGCCGTGCCGATTTCGGGAATTCTGGCCATTGCCGGGGGCTTGAGCATTTTGCTGGGATACAAGGCAAAATACGGCGCCTGTCTGCTGGTTATCTTTCTCGTTCCCGTTACCTTGTTTATGCACAGGTTCTGGGGGGTCCCGGACACAATGGTGATGATGCAGAAGGTCAATTTCATGAAGAACATGTCGATGATCGGAGCCGCCCTGCTGATCGCAAACCTGGGCTCCGGGCCGCTGAGCCTGGACGAAAGACTGAATTGAACCGTCCGGAGGACACAATCATGATCAGACGAAAATTGGGAAATTCCGGGCTGGAGGTCGCGCCTGTGGCTTTCGGCGGGAATGTCTTCGGCTGGACGGTGGATGAAGCCGGCTCGTTTCAGCTGCTGGATGCTTTTGTGGCGGCCGGATTCAATCTTGTCGACACCGCTGATGTCTACTCGAAATGGGTCCCCGGCAACAGGGGCGGCGAATCGGAAACCATAATCGGCAAATGGCTCAAGCGGAGCGGAAACCGGGACAAGGTGGTTATCGCCACCAAGGTCGGCCACGAGATGGCACCCGACAGGAAGGGCCTGTCGAAAGCCCATATCCTGCAGGGCGCGGAGGATTCGCTGCAACGGCTGCAGACCGATTATATCGATTTATATCAATCACATTCCGACGACCTTGATGCCCCGTTCGAGGAAACCCTGGAGGCGTACGCGCAGCTGATAAAACAGGGGAAAGTCCGGGCCATCGGCGCGTCCAACTACGGCGCCGAGCGTCTCGGCAAAATACTGCTGGCCGGCCGTCAGTTGGGATATCCTGGTTACCAGAGCCTGCAGCCCTTATACAACCTGTATGATCGCGCCGAATTCGAAACGGAGCTCGAGCCCCTCTGCATTGAAAAAGGGCTGGGCGTGATCACCTATTTTTCCCTTGCCAGCGGTTTCCTCACCGGCAAGTACAGGTCCGAAAAGGACCTGGCGAACAGCGCCAGAAGCGGGTTTGTCAGGAAATACCTGAACGACCGGGGATACCGGATTCTCGAAGCGCTGGACAATGTGGCGGAGCAGCTCCAATCGAAACCGGCCGTTGTCGCCCTTGCCTGGCTTATTGCACGGCCAAGCGTCACCGCGCCCATCGCCAGCGCCACGAGCCTGGAGCAGTTGAACGAGCTGTTCGAAGCCACGAGGCTTGAACTGGACCATTCATCCATTGAAATGCTGAATCGGGCGAGCGCCTATTGATCAAAATTAGAATTAATGCCGTTCGCTTCCGGACCCTTGTTTTTCAAGCCGCCTGGCCAGCGAAGGAAAATCGTCCACCCTTATCGCTTCGCGCCGGGCTTCCATGGCCAGCCACACGGCATTTGCCTCATCGGTATTGATTACCCCGGCATTCAGCCCGGCTTCGAGAATTTCCAGTTCCGTCCCCTTTTTGATCCGTCCTTCTTTAACCGCGTCGCGCAGCCTCTTTTCAAGCGGTTCGGCCGCAACCGCCCTGGACAGTGCGTCTTCCAGGCGCGCCAGAGGTTCGTCCGGCCCGGCAGGAAGAAATATTCCCTCGGTCAGCCGGTTCCTGACCCTGGAAGGTTCGACCAGAATCTGCGCGACCCGGTGGCTGACGGAATCTCTCTGGCCGGCCAGGGGACGCCCGAGGGGAAAGACCAGAAAACGCAGCAGCCAGGCCGCGGGACGGAAGGGCAGGTTGCGCATGAACCCGTCAAAGCCCTCCACTATGATCGCGAGACAGTCTTCGCATCCCCATGCCACAAGCGGAAACTCCTCGCAGGGGCATTCCCTCTCGTCGAACCTTTTCAGGATCGCGGAAATCAGGTAAAGGTTTCCCAGGATGTCCGCCAGTCGGCCGGAAATCTTTTCCCTCCGCTTCAGCGTGCCGCCCATGGTAAGAAGCGCCGTGTCGGCGGCCAGGGCAAAAGCCGCGCTGAAACGCGAAACTGACTGGAAATAACGTCGTGCCCTCCCCACGGGGGCCTTTGCCAGTCTCCCTCCGGTCAGGCCGTGAAAAAAGGCCCTCGCCGCGTTTGCCAGGGTGAAGCCGACATGCCCGCACAAAAGCCGGTCGAATTCCTTCAGGCCCCGCTTGTCGTCGGAATCTCCCGCCGCCTGCATTTCTTTCAGAATGAAGGGATGGCAGCGTATCACTCCCTGGCCGAAAATAATCATGGAACGTGTCAGTATGTTGGCCCCTTCGACGGTGATGCCTATCGGCGCAGCCTGGCAGAACCGGCCGATGAGATTGCGCGGGCCCAGGGATACGCCTTTTCCTCCCAGCACGTCCATGCCGTTGTTTACGATGCTCCGCATCCGCTCGGTGCTCTGGTATTTCAGGATCGACGAGATTACCGACGGCCGTTCTCCGCGGTCCACCGCGCCGCAGGTCATTTCCCGCGCGGCATCCATCATGTAGACATTTCCGCCGATCCTCGCCAAAGCCTCCTCGATTCCCTCGAAGCCGCCGATCGGCTGGCGGAATTGCCTGCGGACCCTGGCGTATGCTCCGACGACCCTGGCCGCCAGCATTCCCGCGCCGGTGCTCAGCGCCGGCAGCGAGATGGACCGCCCGGCGGCGAGCCCTTCCATGATCATGCGCCATCCCTGGCCGACTCCGGCCGGGCCGCCTATGACCAGGTCGACGGGGATAAACACGTCCCTGCCGCTGTTCGGCCCGTTCTGGAACGGGATGCCGAGGGGGTCGTGGCGGGCGCCCACGGTTATGCCCGGCGTGGAGGACGGCACGAGCGCAAGCGTGATCCCCGGCTCTTCCCGGTCGCCAAGAAGATGTTCCGGATCACGGACCTTGAAAGCAAGCCCGATGACGGTCGCCACCGGACCGAGGGTTATGTAGCGCTTCTCCCAGTTGAGCCGGATGCCGACGACTTCCTGCCCCCCGTACATGCCCCGGCAGACGATGCCTGTATCCGGGATGGAAGCCGCGTCGCTTCCGGCCTCGGGGCCGGTCAGGGCGAAGCAGGGGATTTCCTCGCCCTTTGCCAGGCGGGAAAGGTAGTATTCCTTTTGCGCTTCGGTCCCGTAGCGGAGCAGCAGTTCCGCTGGCCCGAGCGAGTTGGGCACCATGACGGTAACCGCCGCCGCATAGCTTCGGCTCGCGATTTTCAGGATCACCCTGGAATGGGCCAGGGCGGAAAACCCGAGCCCTCCGTACTCCTTCGGAATGATCATGCCGAAAAAGCCCTTTTCCCTGATGAACCGCCAGGCCTGGGGCGGGAGGTCCCGGAGCTCTTCGGCCATGTTCCAGTCGTCGAGCATTGCGCAGAGCTCCTCCACCGGACCGGCCAGGAATGCCTCCTCCTCTTCGCTCAGACGCGGACCCGGCAACTCGAGCAGCCTTTTCCAGTCGGGGTTGCCGCTGAACAGCTCCCCGTCCCACCAGACCGTCCCGGCTTCGAGTGCTTCCCGCTCCGTCCGCGAGATCGGCGGAAGCGCTTCTTTGGACCATTTAAAAATCTGGCTGCTGATCAGGCCGCGGCGAAGGAACGGCACATTCAGAATAACGGCCGCGGTCAGGAAGACCAGCCAGATGATCAACCAGAAACCGATTCCCGAAACGCTCCTGTACTCCCAGAATCCCAGTACCAGGGCGATTGCCGCCGTCCATACCGGCAGTCTCGCCCGGAAAAAGGCCAGCGCCCAAAACGCGGCCAGCAATAGCAAGATCATCATACAGTCCCCCAGAACATGACACGAAGGTTGAAAGTCCGATTACAGTATAAACCTTAATTATCATTTCACCACCGGGCCGGAAAAACATGAGGGACTCCGGGGACTTTTCAGACCGGTTAACAACGGTTGTCTTTCTTCCCGAATTCGTGACGTTTCCACGCATTTGCCTGCGTGGAACGTCTCGGTTTTTTCATTCTTCGGGATATGGCCGCCCGGAGAAACGGTTCAACCGCTTGACCCGGTCCGGGCGCTTTCCTCGGGTCCGGAGCGGCACGGGTGCGGGAGTCACCCAAAGGCGATCGTCCATGACCTTCATCCTTCGGTCTTTGGCCTCTTAACCTGATTTGTTATTGGAAAAGGATAGAAAACATGTTTATCATCAGAAACGAAAAAATTCTCTCCCGTGAGAAGTGCTTCTTTTCAGGGACAAGGAGTTCAAGGGAGTGCTGGATACCGGTAGACACCGGCTGTTTGGCCCGCTCTGCTGCACAAGGTGGTCATGGTCTCCCAGTGTGCCCCGTGGCGGGTCCACCACGATTTGGACTTGATCGTTAAGGACGGTTTTCGCGAAGACGAGATGACAACAAGGAGGATGCAATGATAGTCATAGACGGTTCAAGGGGTGAAGGGGGCGGCCAGATTCTCCGGTCGGCCCTTGCCCTGTCCCTGGTAACGGGACTTCCGTTCCGCATCGATAAGATCAGGGCCGGGCGAAGGAAACCGGGCCTGATGCGCCAGCACCTGACCGCCGTGGAGGCGGCCGCGGCCGTGGGCCGGGCGAAGGCGGAGGGCGCCGGGATCGGGTCGCAGCGGCTTGCGTTTGCCCCGAAGGTAATCAGGTCCGGCAAATACCTCTTCGCCGTGGGCACTGCCGGGAGCTGCACCCTCGTCCTGCAGACGGTCCTGCCGGCTCTACTCACCGCCGAAGGCCCTTCGGAACTGGTATTGGAGGGAGGCACACACAATCCGCATGCCCCGCCGTTCGACTTCCTGGACAGGGCTTTTCTCCCCCTTGTCAGACGGATGGGGCCGAAGGTTTCGGCTTCCCTGCAGCGGCCGGGCTTTTTCCCGGCCGGAGGCGGGAGGTTCACCGTGGCCATCGAGCCTGCCGCAAGGCTGGAGAGAATCGATCTGCCGGAACGGGGCGCCGTTCTGGAGTGTTCGGCCACCGCCACCGTGGCCCGCCTGCCCCGAAGTATCGGCGAACGCGAGCTGAAGGTGGTCAGGGACAGGCTCGGCTGGAGCGGGGAATGCTGTCATGTGAATGAGGCTTCCTTGTCGCCCGGTCCGGGCAATATCCTCTGTATCGGGATTGAAAGCGAACATTGCGCCGAGGTATTTACCGGCTTCGGCGAGTTGGGGGTAAGCGCGGAGAAGGTGGCAAAGGATACGGTTAAACTGGTGGAGGAATACCTGACGGCAAACGTGCCGGTAGGCCCGTTCCTCGCCGATCAGCTCCTTTTGCCCATGGCACTTGCAGGGGGCGGCAGTTTCCGCACCCTCGAACCCACGCGGCACATGACGACCAACGCCGAAGTGATTCGCCTTTTCCTCCCGATTGAGGTCGATATGCGGCAACTTGCCCCGAATGACTGGGAGATCAGGGTGGAGAGAAAGTGACAAGGAGATAACTTGAAGGGACGTGAATTGCGGAATCTGGGAATTCCCCGCGGAGAAATCATGAAAGAGGCCCTGGCACCGTTGCGGCGGCCGCCGCGTTGGGGATGGGAAAGCTGGGAATCCGAACCACTGTCAAAGAAATCACAGCCTGCTCATTTTGGCGTCCAGCACCATCGCGCCGGACGGGTAGAGGGCGACCGGGTTAAGGTCGATCGCCCTCACCAGTCCGGTTGCGATCACTTCCGATACGGTCACGATTATGCCGGCAACGGCGTTTTCGTCCAGGGGAGGCTTGCCCCGGTAGCCTTTCAGTATTTTTTCCCCTTTTGTCTCGCCCATCAGCCACATGGCCTGTCCGCGGTCGACCGGCGCCAGGGCGAAGGCGACGTCACGGAAAAGCTCGACAAAAAGCCCGCCCAGGCCGAACATGATGATCGGGCCGAAAGTGGCGTCGACGGTGCCGCCGACTATCACCTCGAAACCGGGCGGCGCCATCTCCTCCACCAGCACCCCTTCGGAGTCCTCCAGGCGCGAAAGCTCCGCGACGGCGCTCCGGAGTTCATCCCCATTGCCAATGCCGAGCCTTACCCCGCCGATGTCGCTTTTGGCGGTAATTCGAGACGACACAACCTTGGCGACCAGGGGGAACGAGAGTCCGGAATCGGCGGGAATACTTTTTCCGCTGCGGATGAATATTCCTTTTGGCACGGCCATGCCTAATTCGCGGAGAATGCCTTTCACTTCATGCTCGTAAAAGACCTTCCGGTCGGCTTGCGATTGCAGGAATTCCTCGATTTTATCTTTGATTACCATATTTCAAACCCGGTCCGGAACAAAAAGCAATTTACAGAGATGAAGGGGATGAAAGGGATAAAAACCAGGACAAAACGCATTAATCCGAAAATCCCGCTTCTCTCGCGCATTATTTTCATACACAAGAGCCTTTTTTTGCATATATCCCCTTTATCCCCTTCATCCCTGTTCAGTTTGGTTTTATCCTGACAAAGCATTTTAACCACGAATGACACGAATTAGCACGAATACAAAGACTTTTTAGAACTAAAAGTCCCCACCAATTTGATGATAACGTACAACAGAATAAAGGTTTAAGAACATTCGTGTTCATTCGTGTCATTCGTGGTTAACTGCCGTTTTTGGGTTTATATTTTTGTGAGTCTTAACCACCCAAAAGCATCCCCATCGCCCTTACCGCGCGTTCCGGCGACTGATAAACCGGTATCTTCGACTTCTCCATGAGTGCCGACAGTTTGCCCGCGATCCCGCCCTGGGCGATGTGAACGACCACCGGTTTGCCAGCGGCAGCCGCGAAATCCCTTACAATTCCGGCGAGCTCAAGGGTGACGCCGGCTACCCCGGTCAGGGCTATGATGATGAACCCGTCATAGGCATCGCGCACTCCTTCGAGGGCTACGCGGTAGTCGTCGGTCCTGACCTGGCCGGTAAGGTCGATGGGATTGCCGAGCACGTAGAATGGGGGAAACATTGCCCTGAGCCTGTCCGCGACCGGTTCGGGCAGGGCGGGGACGTCAAGCCCGGCCCTCATGCACTCGTCCGCCGCGAGCACTCCCGAACCGCCGCCATTGGTAATGACGCAGACCCTTTTCCCGGGCGCGGACCGCTGGAATGACAGGGCCTTTGCCGCATCCAGAAGGACATCGTAGTCGGCGGCCTCCCGGATCCGGAACTGTCTCAGGACGGAGCGGAAAACCTCGTAACTGCCGGCAAGCCTTCCGGTATGGGAAAAAGCGGCCTTCTGACCGCCCGCCCCCTTGCCGGCCTTGAGAACCACCAGAGGCTTGGCGTCGGCCAGTTTCCGCGCCGCCTCGATAAACCCGCGGCCGTCGCCGACTGATTCAAGATAGGATATAACTACCCGCGTATCCTGATCCCCCGCCAGGTACTCGAACATGTCGGATGCATCCAGGTCGACGGCGTTGCCGTAATTGAAAACCTTCGATACGCCAGTGTTCGCCTGACGGACAGCCTCCAGCAGGCAGACCATGACCGCGCCGCTCTGGGAGACGATTGCCATGTTCCCCCGGCCAGGTTTTTTCAGGCGGGAATGGGGGAGGAACATGGTGTCCAGCCCGTGATAGGGGTTGTAAATGCCGAGGCAGTTCGGTCCCACGAGCCTGACCCCGGCTTCCCGGCCAATGCGGGCCAACTCTTCCTGCAGTTCCGATGCGCCGATTTCCGCGAAACCCGCGCTGACCACCAGCGCGAAACGCGCCTTTCCCGCGTGCTGGCGGAGGATGCCGGGCGCCTCGGCCGCGGGGCGCATGATGATGGAAAGATCTACGGTCTCGGGCACATCCGTTATGGAGGGATACGCCTTCAGGCCCATGAGTTCCCCATAATTCGGATTGACCGGATATATCCTGCCTTTCAATCCGAGCAGGTTTTTCAGGACAATGCCCCCCAGTTTATCCTCGGTGGCCGATGCGCCGATGAGGGCGACACTTTTCGGGTAAAACAGCGGATCGAGGCTGCGCATGGATGTACCTTCGTCTGTCCGAATGTTTTCGGGTTTTGTGGATTCAGGTTAATTATACAGCATGAAATCTGATTCTGCCCTGCAATCGGAATTATCTTTATGGCGGTAATCCTGAAACAAAAAACACCATGATATAATTGACAGAGAAAAATCCTGCTAAGGAAATTACTTATGAAACCCGAGGCAAAACCTGATGATCCCGTAAAAGGCACAATAACGGCCATCCATGGGGATATTGTGGAAATCGGGTTTGACGGGGCATTGCCCGACATCAACGATGCCCTCATTGTCAAAAAGCCCGACGGAACCGTTGTGGCGCTCGAAGTCCACCAGCACGCCAGCAATACTACGGTAAAGGCCATTGCACTCGGCTTTACGGAAGGGCTCAAGCGCGGCATGCCGGTCGAACCCGGCGGCGGGCCGCTCCGGATTCCGGTGGGGAAGGCCTGTCTCGGAAGAGTATTCAATGTCTTCGGCGATACCATCGACGACCTCCCTCCGCTGGCGGAACTAGCCCGGCGCCCCGTCCACAAACCTCCGCCGCTGCTGAGGGAACATGTGAACGCCGCGGGAATACTGGAAACGGGCATCAAGATCATCGACCTGCTGTCACCTTTTCCGAAAGGGGGGAAGATCGGGCTTTTCGGCGGCGCCGGGGTCGGCAAGACGGTGCTGCTCATGGAATTCATCTATAAGGTCGCCGTCGTCTACTCGGGGATATCGGTTTTCTGTGGCGTGGGCGAAAGGATGAGGGAAGGGCATGAGCTCTGGAAAGAGATGCAGAGCCGGGGCATCCTGGATAACGCCCTGCTGGTGTTCGGCCAGATGTCCGAGTCTCCCGGCGTAAGGTTCAGGGCGCCCCTATCCGCCATTACCATGGCCGAGTTCTTCCGGGACGAAGTGGGCAAGGACATCCTTTTCCTCATGGACAATGTCTACCGCTTCGTCCAGGCGGGCAACGAGGTTTCCGTCCTTCTGGGCAGGCTTTCCTCGCGGGTCGGCTACCAGCCGACGCTCCTGTCCGAGCTGGCGGAGGTGGAAGAGAGGCTTGTTTCGACTGAGAGCGGCTCGGTCACTTCGGTGCAGGCCATCTACGTCCCGGCCGACGATATTACCGACCCGGCCTGCGCCAGCGTTTTCCCCCATCTCGACACAACGGTCGTGCTGTCCCGCGAGATCGCCTCCAGGGGGCTTTATCCGGCCATCGACCCGCTCCTGTCGACTTCAAAGTTTCTCAACCCGGAAGATGTGGGAGACAGGCACTACGGAATTTCGCAAAAGGTCAGGGAACATCTGTCGCGATACAAGGAGCTGCTGGACATCATCGCCATGCTCGGGATCGAGGAGCTGTCCGCGTCGGACAGGCTGATCGTCAGGAGGGCGAGGAGGCTGGAACGGTTCCTCACTCAGCCGTTTTTCCTTACCGAGGAATTTACCGGCAGAAAAGGGCGGCATGTCCCGCTGGAAAAGACCCTCGACGGCTGCGAGGCGATCCTGTCCGGGGCAATGGACGAGGTGTCCGAAGAGGCGTTTTTCATGACCGGGGAGATCGGGGAGACGGGATGGAAGCCGATTCGTTCAGATTGAACATAGTTACTCCCACCGGGAAATTCGAACGGGAGATAACCCATATCAGGCTCCGGGATGAGTCCGGCTATTTCGGCGTCATGAAGGGGCATATCGATTTCCTCACCGTGCTGGTCCCATCCCTTTGCTATTACCGGGACACCGGCGGCAGGGAAGTCTTTCTGGCCGTCGACGCCGGCATTTTCAGCGTCCGGCGGGGAGCGGCGACACTCGCCGCCAGGGAGGTTTTCGAGAGCGAAGATGCCGAAAAGCTCGCGGACATCATCGAGAATACCTTTCTGAAAAGAAGGACGTCCGAGGAGTCGGTCCGCCGGATGCTCGGCGATATCGAAAAGTCTTTCATGGAAAAGACCATTGAACTTCTGAGGAGCGCATCTTGATGGAGAACAGGAAACTTTCCGGCGAGATCGAAAAATCGGCGAAAGAGCTCAGGAAGGCCCGCGGGGAGAAAACCTTCTGGCATTACGCGTCCGTCCTCGGCGTCGGCGGATGGCTGTTCGTGCTCCCGGTCGTCGCCGGGGCGTACCTCGGCAAATACCTGGACCGGAAGCTGGCCGCCGGCATATCATGGACGTTGACCTGCATCATCCTCGGCCTCGCCCTCGGGATGTATAACATCTGGTACTTTTTCATCAGGAGGTCCGGACGATGAAAAGCCTGCGGGTATTTCCGGAAACGGTTTTTTCGGTCGGGCCGGTACACGTCACCGACACTGTCGTTACGTCCTGGTTTGTAATGGGCGTGATCATCGCCGTCAGCTGGTTTCTGAGAAAAAGGCTTTCGGTCAGGCCGTCGCTTTTCCAGGAGATTGTCGAATCGGCGTTCGAGGCCGTCGAACGGACCATTAAGGATGTTCTGCCCGTCGATCCCTGGCTTGCGGTGCCGGTTCTGGGGACGCTGTGGGTTTTCATCGGCTTCTCCAACCTGATCGGCCTGCTGCCGGGTCTGAGGACCCCGACGGCCGATATCAACACGACCTTTGCCTTTGCCGTCATATCATTTTCCCTGACCCATGTCTTCGGCATAGCCACCCAGGGCATCAGGGAATATCTCAAACATTACACTGAACCGACATGGCTTCTGTTGCCGTTTCACCTGATAGCAGAGATAACCAGGACGGTTGCTCTTGCGGTAAGGCTGTTCGGCAACATGCTGAGCGGCGAAATGATCGCCCTGATTCTGCTCGGGGTGGTGGGGTTCCTCGTGCCCGTGCCATTCGCCCTGCTTCATATAGTTATCGGGCTGATCCAGGCGTACATATTCGGCGTTCTCACCCTTGTCTTCATAGCGGGCGGGATAAGGCCGGCATCCGAAAGGGGGACATGATGAATTCGATGACGATAATCGTGGCGGTTTCCATATTCACCGCCGGGCTGGCAATCGCGGCAGGCGGTTACGGCCCGGCGAAGGCCCTGGGCGAGGCGCTTTCCAAGGCCCTCGATGCCATCGCCCGGCAGCCCGAGGCTTCGGCCCAGCTGATGCGAACGCTGTTCGTGGGGATGGCACTGATCGAATCCATAGTCATCTACGCGTTCGTAATCGGGCTGATCATCCTTTTCGCCAATCCGCTGATCGGGTATATCGCCAAATGAAATTCGACATCTGGACGTTTGCCTTTCAGATAATAAATTTCATCGTCCTGCTGTTTATCCTCAAGCGGCTCCTCTACAGGCCGATTCGGGAGATTTTGCTCAAGCGCAGGGAACTCGTCGAAAAGATCATCGAGGACGCCGAAAAGACGAAAAAGGAGGCGCTGGAGCTCAAGGCGGAGCATTCGCGGGAAATGGACAAGCTCGGCGAGCTCAAGGTCCGGATTGTCGAGGAAATGAAGGAGGAGGTCCTGAAGGAAAGGAAAAGGCTGATTGGCGAAGCGGAAAAAGATGCCGCCATGAGGATCGAAAAGGGCAAGGCGCTGCTTGAAATGGAAAAGACCGGGATCGAGAACGAGTTGAAAGAAAAGGCCATGGACATCGTTTCAGCCTTCTCTGCCGGCCTTTTGCGGGACATCGCCGATGAGGAGCTGCACAGGGGGATATGGAGGAAATTCCTGGCGGAACTGGAAGGTATCGCAAAGGATATTGCGGCAAGAGGGCTGAAGGATGAAACGGTGGCGCTTGAGTTGGCATCCGCTTTCCCGTTGACTGACGAGGAACTGGGGGCGCTGCGCGGGGACATGGAGAAGTACCTCTCCAGGGAAGTGACGATCAGCTGCGCGGTCGACAGCGCCCTCATTGCGGGGCTGAGAATCAAGGCGGGAGACATGGTGTACGATTCTTCCCTTTCCGGGCAGATAGGTCTTTTTCTGATGAAGCTTAAAGAAATTGGACAAGCGGGAAGCGAAAAATCCTAGTTCCGTCCTTGCCCCATCACCCGGCCTCCGGCCACCCTCTCCCTCATGGAGAGGTAAAATATTTATCCCTTCTCCATGAGGGAGAAGGTGCCTGCGCGCCGAAGCGCTTCAGCGCGCAGGCCAGGCCTCCCCTTAAACTAAGGGGAGGGGAGAATCGATGAGAGGGAAGCGAAAACGGAGAAAACGTTGGACAATTTTCTCGAAAAAATCCGTTCCGAGGCAGAAAACAGCCGCTTCGCGATCCGGGCCTCCGAAGAGGGGACCGTGCTCTCCGTCGGGGACGGGATCGTTCACGTCGCCGGGCTGAGAGACGCCAGGCTTTATGAGCTGCTTGAGCTGGAAGGCGGCGATTGCGGCATTGTCTTCGATATGAGCGAGGAAAGCATGGGTGTGGTGCTGCTAACGGAAACGAATGGCGCGAAAGCCGGCGACAAGGTCTATAAAACCGACCGCATCGCCTCGGTCGCCGTCGGAGAGAGCCTCCTCGGAAGGGTGGTGAATCCTCTCGGAACGCCGGTGGACGGGGGTCCTTCACCGGACCGCACCGTCTCTTGCCCGGTCGAAAGGCAGGCCCCGCCGCTGCCGTGGAGAGACTTCGTCAACCAGCCCCTCTACACGGGAATCAGGCTTATCGATTCAATGCTGCCCATAGGCAGGGGGCAGAGGGAGCTGATTATCGGTGATCCGTCCACGGGCAAAACTTCCATAGGGATCGACGCCATAACCAACCAGAAACATTCCGATGTAATTTCCGTGTATGTGGCCATCGGCCAGAAAAAATCCCATGTTTCGAAAATAATCAGCGAACTGGGCTCATACGGCGATTTCTCCAGGACCGTCGCCGTGGTCGCCGATGCCTCGGATTCTCTCGGCCTCCAGTACCTGGCGCCTTACAGCGCGACTGCCATCGCGGAATACTTCATGGATCGCGGCAGGGACGTCCTGGTGGTATACGACGACCTGACGAAACACGCGGATGCCTATCGTTCCCTGAGCCTGCTGCTCAGGAGGCCGCCGGGCAGGGAGGCGTATCCGGGGGACATATTCTTCATTCATTCCAGGCTGCTGGAGAGGTCGGCGAAACTGTCCCAGAGGCACGGCGGCGGCTCCATCACCGCGATCCCCATCGTCGAGACGCAGCAGGGGAGGATTTCGTCCTACATTCCAACCAACCTCATATCCATAACCGACGGACAGATATACCTGGACATCTCCCTGTACAATAAAGGTATCCGGCCAGCCATCGATGTGGGCAAGTCTGTCTCCAGGATCGGCGGCAAGGCTCAGGTCGATGCGATGAAGGCCGTGGCCGAACGGCTCAAGATCGACTATTCGAGGTTCATCGAGGTGGAAGTTTTTACCAAATTCGGCGCCCACGTGGAGGAGGAAACCGCAAGGCTTATCAGGCGGGGCGAACGGCTGCGTGAAATCCTGAAGCAGCCCCGTTTCCGCCCCTGTTCCCCGGAAGAAATAGTGGTGAACATACTCATCCTGGAAACGGGAATTCTCGATGCCCTGGAACTTTCGGCCGTGGAGCGGTTTTGCGGGGAAATAGCGGGCCGGACCGTATCGGCGTTTCCTGAAATCATGGACAGGATCAGTCGTGACGGAAGGTTCGGAAAAAATGAAGCCGTGAAGTTAAAAGACTTCATCGCCCGGGAAGGTGGAGCTGCTTGATATCGTCGGCGGATATCGAAAAGAAGATCAGGGTTCTCTCCTCGATCGGGGATATTATCGAGGCCATGAAGGCGTATGCCGGGGTTGCCATCAGGAAGACGGAAGAGATCATCCTGAATATCCGGGAATACGAGAAAAACGTCCTGCTTGCCCTGGCCGACGTCGTCTCCGCCGATTCGAGGATTCCCGTCGAGGAGAGGAAAGGCGGGAAAAGGCTGCTGGTAGCCTTCGGATCGTCACAGGGGCTCTGCGGCTCGTACAACGAAAAAATTGCCGATACTCTGTCCGGCATCATGACCGGCGAGGACTCGCTGTTCGTCATCGGCAACAGGCTCAGGTCGGCCCTTGAATCGAGAGGGGTCGGGTACGAGGTTTATCACGAATCGATCGTGAGCGTCAGCGGCATCCGTCAGGCATTGCGGGAATGCATCGCCCGGCTGATGGATTTGTACGGAAACAGGGATTATTACACGCTGTCGCTTGTCTATACCTCGATTTCAGAGAAACAGGCGGCAGTTTCCGTCGAACAGATA
>DASRZQ010000028.1:0-8286 GCA_035686205.1 Geobacteraceae bacterium | reverse complement strand
CCCCGTTAGAACCGAGTGAACCGCCGGTGATCCATGACAGATAGGAGGAGGATAAGACTCGACGGCATGCCGGAGTCTATCGTTATCGGACCCAGTCTGCTGGGCGGGCACACTGTTAGCCTTGCGATGCTGATTGCCGGAATCATTTCAAATTTGCCGGAAGCCCTCGCGGCAACCACAGTTTTATCATCAATTTTCAAAACATCAACTCAAAATGCGAAGGGTTGGCTGCACAGGGCGCCCTTGCTGTTGATCTTTCAATACCTGAATCCGTGAATATTAGGCTTTACCCGCCGGGAATGCCTCTGTCCCGGCCTTGCCTTCCCTTATCACAATCGCGGCGCAGTTCACCTGGAGAGGCCGGCATTCCGCTCGTTGCCGCTTTCATGCCCACGGATTCAGGTATGACTAATCATCAATCTACCTTTTGGAGGATTTTCCAGACGTATATATGGCAAACCTGTGGGAGATAAAAAACCAAAGTTCATTTTTGAAATAACCTATTTCCCTGTTTTCATCATTCCCAGCTTCCATGACCGCGCCCTTGAGCGTGTCCCCGTCAATTTCCAGCGCCCTGATCTTCACGGGCTCGACTCCGCCGTTCATGTAGCCGTAATTCAACCCGATATGAAAATCGCAGACCAGCACGTCTCCTTTCTTCACCTCGCTGTTGTGTATCACCCTCGTTATGCCGGGGAAAAGGCCGTTCAATGTTTCCATTTGCCGGCTTATCTTCGCATAGCAATTGGCCAGGCCGTTCCAGAAAGGATGCCCGCAGCCATATCTCTCGGCCCTTTCCACGGCCCTGTGCGCAATTTCAAGCACTTTTCCGGAGGCGACTGATTTCAACTCGTCGAGTTCCCGGCCCCACATAACCCGGCCAGAATTCGCCATGCTCGCTTTGCCGGCCGGCAGATGAAAATTGCCTATCCCGATTTTTCGCATTTGGACACTCCTTGGTTTGCCTGTTTGTTATATACTAACTTATATAACGCATGTCTAAAAAACGGGCGCCCCTCGTGTAAGGGCGCCCGTAACGGAAACGCTCATTCTTGGCATGGAAATGGAGGCGTTTCCTGGGAGAAACGGTTTAGAAGTTCCAGAATTCGTCGATCTCTTCACCCGAGAAATCCCATACCGCATTGTGGGGAGGAATCGGCTCTTCGAAGAATTCCGGCAGGCGGTCGTGCTTGTTGGTGAAGCCCGCCTTGATGTTGAAATCGTGTTCGGTCTTGAGAACATATTTGCCGAACTCGACAACGCCTTCCGCTGTGAGATTGCAGCCATAACGGGCGTTGATCATCTCGTAGATCGCCGTGAAGCACTCGGGGATATCCAGAGCGGGGAATGCGACGAAGATGCAGAGTCCGGTGCTGTCGACAGCGGCGGTGGCTATCTGGAGGTTTCTGGACAGCTCGACCTGGCCTTCTTTTTTCAGCGGATCGACAAAACCGCCGACTTTCAGAATATTGGTGGCGATGGTATAGCCGGAGGTGTGGTCGGCACCCATGGTCGTAGTCGCATATGTTATGCCGATACCTTTAACCGCTCTGGGGTCATAAGCAGGGATAGCCTGTCCCTTTACGACGGGGATCCTGCTCAGGCCGTATGTTTTGCCTACGGACTCGGTGCCGTTGCCGAGGATGCGGCCCAACGGCGTCCCTTTGCGGATTTCCTCGTCGATCAGCCTGAATGCTTCCTTGCCGTCGCCCCAGGGAAGAATGTTCGCTTCCATGGCTTCGTTGATAAGTACCGCGCCCTCGATGGAGTCGATGCCGACATCGTCCATGGCCCAGTCGCATTTTGCAATGTCGTCAAGGCTTTCGATCAGGCCGTTTGCGCCGAATCCCCAGACGGTTTCATATTCGAAACCGGATGTTACGTAATTGCCGTCGGCGTCGTTGTAAAGCTGGGAACACTTGATGATACAGCCGGCGTGACAGCCGTGGCTGGGATTTCCCTTGCGGGCGACTATGACGTCGTGCATTGTCTCACCGCAAATCTTCTCCGGATGGGCAACCTGTCCGTAACGGAAGTTCTTGGTCGGCAGACCGCCCGCTTCGTTGAGAATATTGATCAGGATGTTGGTGCCGTATGTCGGAAGACCCTGGCCGCTGACCGGATGGTCAAGGAGCGCTTTTGCGAAAATTCTCGCCTGTGCCTTGAACTTCTCGGGGTCGGCAATGGAGACGCCCGGTCCGCCCGCGTCATCGATGGTGATGTACTTGACCTTCTTGGAACCCATGACCGCGCCGCCGCCGCCGCGGCCGTGGCTGCGAACGTTGCCGTCGGGGTCTTTCACCGAGATGTTGGCGGCTTTCATTCTGAATTCGCCAGCGGGTCCGATGGCAAGGACACCGATCTTCTTGCCAATTTTCTCGCCGATTGCGTTGAACAGCTCATAATTGCCCTTGCCGATGTATTCCGAATCTTCCTTGATGGTGGCGCCGTCCTTGTTGATATGGATGCTGTACCACTTGTCTTCCTTCGGCATACCTTCGATGATGACGGCCTTGATGCCGAGCCTTTCCAGGTTCTGGGCAGCGGTTCCGCCGGCGTTGCTCTCCTTGATGCCTCCGGTGAGCGGGCTCTTGAAGCCGGCCGACAGGCGTCCGGAGTTGGCGGCGGCGGTGGCGGTCAGAAGACCGGGCGCGAACACCAGCTTGTTGTACTTGCCCAGAGGCTCGCAGGTCGGGGGCACTTCAGCGGCGACGACGGTCGAAGTCAGTGCTCGGCCGCCCAGGGCCGCCCATTCCGCGGGCACAGGCTCAACCGCGGTTGTGAGGGTCGTCATGTTGATACGAATAATCTTTTCTCCCATTCTATCCTCCTCTTTTGGTTTTCTCCCATCCATCCCGTAAATGGAATGGAACCCTAATGCCTTTTTAATTCCAGGAATCGTTCCGCCATGCCGAAAGAGACCTGAATTTCAATTTGAGTAAAAATATATGGTTCGCAATATAACCGTAATGTGTTATGAATAACAGATGCAGAATTTCAATTAAACAACCAGTACAGTTCGCAATAACGGCAACTGTACCGCAATTATTTTCAACCGATTGTATACAACGGAATAAAATAAATATGGAAAGTGCTTGAATTATGACAACAAATAAACATGCCGAGA
Organism: Geobacteraceae bacterium; assembly: GCA_035686205.1. Classification (GTDB taxonomy): domain Bacteria; phylum Desulfobacterota; class Desulfuromonadia; order Geobacterales; family Geobacteraceae; genus CAIWTU01. The sequence continues at coordinate 5,159 of DASRZQ010000028.1, read as the reverse complement.
CTTCAGACCCATACAGATACGAAAAAATCGCGGGACGTATCGAAGGCCTGATCAAAAAGGGCACATACCGCGCCGGCGAACGCATACCATCGGTAAGAAGCCTGAGCCGGCAGATGAAAGTCAGCATCTCGACGGTGCTGAAGGCTTACTTCCACCTGGAAAACCAGGGCATTATCGAGGCCCGCCCGCAATCGGGATATTACGTGCGGCAACAGTTTCCCAAGCTTAAGGCCGAAGCGGAAATACCGCTTTTGCCAGCGGTGCCCACGCATGTCAGCGTTAACGAACTGGTAATGATGATAATGCGCGACGCCCGAAATTCCGATCTCGTCCCGCTGGGCGTCGCTACCCCCAACCCCGAAAATCTGCCGGTGGACAAACTGAACCGCATTCTTTCAACCATTTCCCGCCGTTTCAAATTTCAGGGGATCTCGTACGACTTCCCTCCGGGTTGCGAGAAACTGCGGATACAGCTTGCCCAGCGGGCGATGACGGCCGGATGTTCACTGACTCCCGACAGTATCGTGGTCACCAGCGGCTGCCTGGAAGCGGTAATGCTCTCCCTGCGCGCCGTCTGCAAACCGGGAGATACCGTCGCCATCGAATCCCCGGTATTCTACAACCTGCTCCAGGTCATCGAAATGCTCGATCTCAAGGCCCTGGAAATACCGACCCACCCGCAGACCGGCATGAGCCTTTCCGCGCTCCGCTACGCCGTGGAGCACAACCCGGTTCACGCCTGCCTGGTCATTTCCAATTTCAACAATCCCTACGGCAGCTGCATGCCGGACGATAAAAAGAAGGAGCTGGTCAGAATCCTGGCCGGCCACGACATACCGCTCATAGAGGACGACGTGTACGGCGATCTCGGATTTTCTTACGACCGCCCGAGAGTGGCGAAACGCTACGACAAAAAGGGACTGGTAATTCTCTGTTCGTCATTTTCCAAGACCCTGGCACCGGGCTACCGCGTGGGCTGGGTTGCCGCGGGCCGTTTCCAGGAAAAGATCGAAAGGCTGAAAGCCGTCAGCAATATCGCCACGGCAACCCTGCCGCAGCTCGCCATAGCCGAGTTCCTGGCCAACGGCGGATACGACCAGTACCTGAGGAGGATCCGGGGCCTATACGCCCGCCAGACGTCTCTGATGGCCCAGGAGGTTAAAAGACACTTTCCGAGGGGCACCGAGGTCAACAGTCCGTCGGGAGGGTTCGTAATCTGGGTGGAGATGCCCGAATATGTCGACTCCATCAAACTGTATGGGCAGGCGCTGAAGATGGGGATCACCATCGCTCCAGGCCTTATATTTTCGGCGTCCCGCAAATACCGGAATTTCATACGGCTTAATGCGGCTTACTGGTCCGAAAGGATCGAAAAGTCACTTGCAGTTATCGGTGAACTTGCCTCGACAATGCGGAAGTAGTTCACATCGAACCGACATCAGCTTCAGGCGGCATCATAAAAAATAAAATTTTAAAATTTTTTTTGATTCATGAAGCTGTCGGGATGCCATATAAAAAAAATGTGATATTATTTACTGAATTTACCGATTGAAAAGGTTGCCATCAGCATATATTTGGAGTATTTCATGAAGAATTACGGAGTTATGGGCAAAGAGGAGTTGATTCGGGAAATCGAGGAGCTGCTTGAGAAGCAGGATAAAAAGTCCGCCGGGTCGAAGAAAACGGTTTCCCGTTTACATAATAAAACCGTGGGACATTCAGCTGAAACCCGCAGGGAAGCACAGGAAGAACCGGTCGAAGAGCGGTTCCTTCTCCAGGAAAGCTGCCTGGCGGTCATGGAAGAACTCGTGGGCAACATCGCCCACCAGTGGCGGCAGCCCCTGAACATCATCGGCCTGACCGTCCAGAAACTGCAGTTCGACTTTGAAAGAAAAGATGTCGACGAAAGTTACATTAATGAAATGGTCAATGAAGTGCTGGATACCGTCAAACATATGTCGCGGACCGTACAGAGCTTCAGGGATTTCATGCAGATCGACAGAAAAAGGGAGCTGTTCAGCCTGAACGACTCCCTGCAAGGCGTTTTGTCATTTGTCGAAGGGAGCATGAAATCAGCCGGTGTCTCCGTCTCGCTTGACGACGGTAACGAAGACCTGACGGTCAGCGGTCTCCGGAACGAGTTCTGCCGAATCATGTTGAGCATGTTCAACAGCTCAAGAAAAATCCTGCTCCAGAACAAGATCGAAAACCCCTCCATTTCCGTTCGACTCTCCCGCACGAACGGCCGTTGCGTCATCTCATTTCGAGATAACGGCGGATGCCTGCCGTCTGTCGAAGGGGTATTTGAACCGCACCCGGCTTCCGGGTCCCGGGGAAACGGAAACGGCTTGGGATTATTTTTGGCTAAGGAAATTATTGAACGGAAAATGGGCGGAAAACTTACCGCGAACAACCTGGACGACGGAGTTGAGTTCAGGATCGAGCTTGATCTCGACGCCGGCGTCTGAATGCTGATTTTCCAGAACTGACGCCTGTTTACCTCCATCTGGCGATATAATCCCCGACGTCGAATTTTCTGGCACAGCCATTGAAGCTCATGAACCGGATTTTCCCGAAAACCGGCCTTTCAGACCACGGTCTGTCGTGGACGCCGCCGATGCTCCAGGCAATTCCCGCGTATCCGTTGGGATCGCGGCCGTCAAGCTCATACCTGTCGTTGAGATAAATCGCCGTTTCCAGCGCCCGTTCCGGGGATTCGGTCCACTCCAGAATCTTCTTGGCCCAATACATGCGCATGTATCCGTGCATCTTGCCGGTCAGCGTCATTTCCTTCTGGGCAGCATTCCACAGCGCGTCATGCGTTTCGGCCCTTTCAAATGCTTCCGTGGAATAGACATATTCCCGCGGATCATCCCGGTGGCAGTCGAGGGTTGTCCTCGCCCATGCGGGAAAGCCCTGAAAACTGTCATAATTATCGTTGTACAGGCAGAAATTGTCCGACAACTCGCGTCTTACCAGAAGCTGTTCAAGAAATGCTTCCAGGGATCGGAAGTTGGCATCGTACCGTTCGGCTTCAAGAGCAACCCTCTGCGGCGCGATATGCCCGAAGTGAAGATAGGGGGATAGTTCTGATTGACCTTTTTTCGCGGGGTCATTCCTCGAGGAGTCGTAGAATTGCAGCCGCTCTTCCAGAAAAGAGCGCAGGGCGCGCCGTCCGGCCGATTCGCCCGGCTCCGCCCGCCCGACCTCGGGGACGGAAACGTCCGCTCCGCATTCTTTCACGGCCCTTTCCCAGTCCACGCAGGATTTCAGGCATTTCCAGGGAAACGGGTGCTCCTCCAGTCCGGGGAACCCGGTCAGGAATTCAGGGAGGGCACGACGCAATCTGGGTCGAAAGGTATGGGCGCCATATTCCTGCCTTGCCGATGCAACGCGACAGGGGACGACATTGTGCGCATCCACTTCATAGAAAGGGACGGCCAGTCTTTCCACAACCAGCCGGTCCCAGGTCTGCTTGATTCTGAGAGGGTTGAAATCGGTAACCAGGGCGGCCGCACCGTATTTATCCACGAATCGCGGGATTTCCTCTTCCGGCTTTCCTGAAGCCAGGGAAAACGGAATACCCTTTACCGCCAGTTTTCCTTCGACTTCCCGCAGCCCCTTCAACATGAAGCCGTACTGCCTGACGGTCGCACCCAGATATCGCGGTACCAGGCAGAAGACCACCGCCAGAGGCGATTTCAGTTCCAGGGCCAGCTCCTGGGCGAACAGTAGCGCCCAGTTGTCCTCGGAACGCTGGTCGCGGCTCATCCAGTAGATAACCGGTCCGGCCTTCTGCCCCGCCTCCTTGAGAACCGTAACGCGTTTCCGGTCGACCATGCCCACGGCCTTACTCCAGACTCACTCCCATAACCCGGGCCACCGTATGTATGTCCTTGTCCCCCCTGCCGGAAAGGCAGACCACGATGGTCTTGTCTTTCGGCAGCGTCGGCGCGAATTTGAGAACGTGGGCAACCGCGTGTGACGACTCCAGGGCGGGAAGTATACCCTCTTCCATCGTCAGGACCCTGAAACCTTCCATCGCCTCTTCATCGGTAATGGAAACATATTCCGCCCGCCCGCTGTCCTTCAGCCAGGCGTGCTCCGGACCCACCCCCGGGTAATCGAGCCCCGCGGAAATGGAGTGGGCATTGGCAATTTGGCCGTACTGGTCCTGGAGGAGATAGGTCTTGTTGCCGTGAAGCACCCCCACCGTGCCGGCGCACAGGGGCGCGGCGTGTTTGCCGGATTCGATTCCGTAGCCGGCCGCTTCGACCCCGATCATCCGCACCTCGGAATCGTTCAGGAACGGATAAAAGAGCCCCAGTGCGTTGCTTCCGCCTCCTACCGCCGCCACCAGATAATCCGGGTGTCTCCTTTCGGCCTTCTCGTGCTGCAATTTCGCCTCCCTGCCGATCACCGACTGGAAATCCCTGACCATCATCGGGTACGGATGCGGCCCGGCAGTGGTGCCGATGACGTAAAAGGTGTCGCGCACGTGGGTCACCCAGTTGCGCAGCGCTTCGTTCATGGCGTCCTTGAGAGTGGCGGTTCCCGACGTTACGGGTGTTACCTTCGAACCGAGCAGCTTCATGCGAAAGACGTTTAGCGCCTGTCTGTGGATATCTTCCTCTCCCATGAAGATCTCGCATTCCATCCCGAAAAGGGCGGCGATCGTGGCGGTCGCTACGCCATGCTGACCGGCGCCGGTTTCGGCGATGACCCTTTTCTTGCCCATGCGCCTGGCAAGGAGTCCCTGGCCAATTGTATTGTTGATCTTGTGGGCGCCGGTGTGGTTCAGGTCTTCGCGCTTCAGGTATATCTTCGCTCCGCCAAGCTTCGCCGTGAGCTTTTCAGCAAAATACAGGGGGCTCGGGCGGCCCACGTACTGTTTCAGGTAATAGGAAAACTCGTCCTTGAACTCCCTGTCGTTTTTATAGGTTTCATAGGCCTGTTCCAGTTCCCTGAGAATCGGCATCAATGTTTCGGATACATATTTCCCTCCGAACTGGCCGAAGTGGCCCTGCCTGTCGGGTAATCTCATTTTTCCTCCACTAACCCCTTTGCATTTTCTATAAATCTCCTGACTTTGTCCGGATCCTTTTTACCTGGAGCAGCCTCCACCCCGCTGGATACGTCCACGGCATACGGCTGAACCG
>DASRZQ010000027.1:0-19722 GCA_035686205.1 Geobacteraceae bacterium | reverse complement strand
TAAATAGAAGAAGTAAAGTCGAGCATGGCGATATCCTTTTATCTGGCGTTCGCTAACTTCCTCTCCTCCTGGTTTTTCAAATGGACCCATGGCGGCTTTGTGTCAACCGGCTCGTTGTTCAGGTCCACACCGGTCGAGGCCCGGTAAGCATGTATGTAGCCCTGGATCTCCGGCTTCCAGTAGCGCGCCCAGTTCTTGGCCTGGTCCTCGTTATTGATGACGATCCAGTCGCCATAGCGGATCGACAGGAGGACCTGCTCGCCGTACATGCCGAGCTCCTGGAAGTGCGTTACGGTGGTGTCGTTCCAGCCCTGGAGCTTTTTCATGGCATCGACCCGGCCCATCCACTCTTCCCGGTACGGCACCATCGGCCGGCCATGAATGAACTCCTGCATTTCGGGGCGTGCCAGGAGCCACTGCTCGATGAGCATCTCTACCCGCGCAGTCCAGGGGAGGTCGCCGAACTGGTTGTGGGCGCCTTCCGCAAGAATCAGGTGGACTTCGCGGATTGCTTTCAGGAGCGGATATGCATCCGCGATCACGGTTGTGTCGGCATCCTCGCGATAGAAGATAGAGGTGCGGTAGAGGAGGTTATGGAAGGCCTCCAGGAACTTCGAGCGGCTGTCCGCGGAGCGGAGCACCGGCACCGCCTTGCCGTACAGGGTGAGGCCGTACTGGGAATCATACTCATAGGCCCGTCGCGGGATGGTCAGGCGGTTGTGCTCGTTCTGGATATATCCCCAGAGGAGATTGTTGAGCGGCCGCAGAGGGTCGATGGTGAGTTCCGCCAGCGGGTCCCGATCCGAGGGCCCGCGCCGGTTCTGAAAGCGCATGGCGATGGCGTTCATGGTCTGGACCAGCATCCCCTCTTCATGCCAGTAGGACCAGATGAGCTCCAGGAGGCTCGGGCAGCTGTATCTATACTGCAGGATATAGTCGCAGTAAGGGAGCTTTTCAACCCGCAGGGCGGGATCCGGCCCAAGGAGGGCATCGAGAATGCGGTTTAGATAAGGGAGCTTGTCACTGGAACCGAAATACTGCCTGAGCCTCGTTTCGAGCGTCGACACCGTAACACTATCGTTGAGTCGCCCGCTTTCCTCGGACTCATCGATGCCGGCCTGGGTATCAAGAAACTGATCGAGAGTGTCGGGAGTCAGAGTGACTGTTTTCCCGTCCTGCTTCTTGATAATGCCGCTTTCGATAAGAAGAAATATCTCTGTCGCAAGACGCAGGACATTGTAGGAATCCACGGCATTTATGCTTAGCCGGGCATCGAGCTTTTGCGGCGTCAACGGATTGAATTTGGCGGCGCCGGCCGATTTCATCACCTCCTGGATTATTTCGCTTTGCTCGCAGAAGACCTTCTGGATGAATTCGTTGAAGCGGGTAAAGCCGATTGCATCACAACGGTTCCTGATTGCTACCCACAACGCCTCGTCCGACGTGACCTGGGCCGCGGTACGGCGCATGGTCACGGGCAGAATGTCGTCTTTGGCGACCGGACGTGGATTGATCTTTATGTCGATTTTGTTTGCCATTTTTTCCTCCTTTCATTCCGCGCTCGCATTAATTGGTTCCGCCAGATTTGTGCCCGGCGTTTTTTCCGGAATTACGACCTCGCGTCCGGTGACTTTCGCCCTTACGTTATAAGTGCCGCCCCTGATCCCTGTAGTGTCCCAGATCCATGTAAATGTCGCCTCCCGTTTGTTCTTGTTGATCTGGACATGGGGCTCGCTCAGGTTGGGGAGAAATTGTTCTTTCCCCAACATGAATTCCAGATCACACGTAATATATTCGCTGATGTAACTCAGATGCTCGACGATTTTGAGCTCCACCATGTGGGCTTCGAACTCCTTAAGGCTGACAACGGCCGACAGGACGAGACTGTCACCTTCATGATAATCGTGGAAATTATATGCAGTATCAGCCTTGTGGACGTTAAGATTTGTCAAATATTTGGTCATAGCAACCTCCCTGTTTGTAATGCGCGGCTATGTGAAAGTCCGGTTTTGCCGGTGGGACGTAGTAAAGCGGGCGGCGCGGAATCCGCATAGGGATAGAGCGTTATCCGCAGCGCCCAGTACCTGAGCAAATCCGCCAGCAGACTGCTTTCATCTTCCGCGCTGATATTGCCGTCCAGTCTTGCCTGGCCGATTACCGCGAACGCCAGGGTCGGCGGGGCCCTCCAAAGCAGTGCCGGTGAAGCCCTCCAGCTCCGATAGGTTTCCCCCAGTACGGTCGGCCGCAGGTCCGGGGAGGCAAGGACTTGCCCCAGTGCGCCACCCCTGAGCCCGGCGGGACGGTGTTCCAGCAGAAGCCGGACGAACTCCGGCAGACAACTCTCCAGCATAGTGAAGAGACGCTGCCGATCCGGATCTAGGCTGGCTCGCGGGTAATAGGATTCCCATATCCGGGCGAGACCCGCCCACAGGGGGTGGGGATAGAGCATGCCACCCATTGCGCAGGAGAGCTTCACCCTGATCCAGGGCGCCGGATGGGGGTCGTCCAGGTTTACCCGGAAGACAAAGACGCGGGGGAGCCCGACGACGGCCATCAGGCCGATCGTGGCGGTAGCGCCGAGCCTGGCGACCGCCCAGAGGTCGGCGATTATTTCTGATATCCAGCGCCTCCAGCACTCCCATGCCTCCCTGTCAACCTCCGCGGTGGCAATCCGTTGCATCAGAACAGGCTGAAGTGAAGGTATCAGATCCAGGAGAGCGGCTCCCTGATGACCGCATTCGTGCACCAGCGACGAGGCGATTCCGCTGCCGATCATCCTTTCCCGGGGAACCTGGATGACTGCCACCGGGTTTGAATCTCCGCCGGGCAGCCGGGTGCGGGCGCGGCGAATGGCAGCCCCGGGGCCTCGTGCCAGGAAGCAGATTACCTGCGGCGGATCGTAGTAATTGCCCGGCAACCTGAGTGAGTCGGCGGCGAAGACATCGAGGCCGGAGAGCCAGACGCCGGTATCGTGCTCGCTCCGCTGGTTCAGGACGTCGGCGAAGATGTCGAGCTGGCTCAGGATCGCGATGAAGCGCAGCCTGAGAAAGGAATATCGGCGCTGCGCCCGGTCCGGGGGCGATGCTTTTCCGGCGGGAGATTCGAGCCAGCGCAGGTATCCGGTCACCATGGCCCGGAGCTTGCGGCCCCCCTCCGCCAGAAGGTGTTCGATCGCCACCTGGGCGGAGAGGGGAATCGCGGCGGCCGGCACCATGGGAGTGTGCAGGGTGAACGATTCCATCCTGTCGATCCGTGTCAGGAGCGCCTGGGCCTCATTCCATAGCAGATTGTGTGGAGACGCGGCAATAGCCATTGTCATACTCCGAAAAGGATTATATTGCGTCCGCGGCGAATCCAGCGGCCTGCCTGGCCGTATGCATAGGGTGCTTCGGCAAGCGCGCCCGGGGCGGCGGCAACCGGTGCTGGTTGTGCGGCGGCAACCGCCGCGGGCTTGGCGGCGGCAACCGGCGCCGCCTGCGCCACAGGCTGGACACCGTAGCCGGTCCATGCCGGCCGTCTCCCGTAATAATGGGGATAGTGGTGATAGTGCGGACCGCCGACCGGCCTTCTCACTGGCTGACCTGAAACAATCGGCGCGGTGCGGCGGACGCCGTAAGGCACATGCGCCTGCCGGGTTACGCCGCGAGGCGCAAAGGCCGGATGGCTCAACAGGCCGGGAGCGTGACGCTGGGCCGCCATGGCAACGGACCTTCTGGCTACCGTCATGGGGTGAACATGCGGAGGAGCTGCCGCCGCGTGCTGCGTCGCGGCAGATGCCAGTCTGACGAAACGACGCGCCACCTCGAACTCCCTGTCTTCATTGCTGAGCCCTTCCAGTTCCAGGCCGAACAAGCTGCCGGCCGCGGAACCCAGTGACGACCCGATTGCAGTGCCGATACCCGGAGCCACCATGCTGCCGAGAGCGCCTCCGACCATGGGAAGCGCCTTTTTCGCCACCCCTTTGAGGACGCCGCCCAGAGCCTTGCCTGCCGGCCCTTTGAAGAAACCTCCGACTTTTTTGACCAGTCCACCCAGAAACTGTTCCAGTTCCGCCTCGTTGGTGACCGACAGCAGTTCCGCGGCGAGTTCCATTTCCTGGGCTTCATTGAGCGGCATTTCACCCTGATATTCCCCGCTCATTTCGCCGAAGACCTCCTGCCCCATTTCACCCATTTCAAAGCCCGTTTCGAAGCCCATTTCACCCATTTCAAAGCCTTCACCCTGGTATTCACCTAATTCGCCTGCGAATTCCGTGTTCCACATAACACTTCCTCCTTATTGATTTTTTCAGAGCCTTAATGATTTGGCGCTCTTCAGAACCCGACGAGAATGATCTTTCTGCCGCGACGGTACCAGCGCCCGCTTCTGCTGCCGCCGCATGAGCATGGAGCGGCGGCCTGCTCAACGGGGGCGTCTCCCAGGAGGCAAGGCAGATGAAGCCTGGCGGCGTGAGCGGCGGCCCGGCGGGCGGCCGTGGACGGATGCATGCCGGCCGGGAACCGGGAAGCCCTCCGGACGGTGGAGCCGGCAAACCTGACGAAGCGGCGTGCCATTTCGTATTCCCGGTCCTCCTGGCTCAATTCCCCCATTTCGAGACCCAGGAGATCGCCGGCGGCTGAACCGATTCTGCTCCCCACGGACGAACCGGCGGAGCCTCCGAAATAGCCTCCGACCGCCCCTCCCACGATCGGAAGGGCCTTTTTGGCCGCTTGCTTTAGAACCCCGCCGAGCGCCTGGCCGGTGGGGGAAGAGAGAAATGTGCCGGCCGCTCTGGCCGCTTTGCCGACAAGGTCGCCGAGGAAGTTGTTCAACTCGGATTCACTGCTGATGCCGAGCAGTTCGTTCGCCAGCTCCATTTCCTGGACTTCATTGAAAGGACTTTCCGCTTCTCCGCTAAATGCGGCTTCGGCATTGCCGAATTCATAGCCCATTTCACCCATTTCGCCCGTTTCACCCATCTCTCCTGATTCGAATTCGCTCATAGTTCTGTCGATATCGTGCATCTCATACCTCCCGGTGAAAAATGTTTTTGCGGAAGTCTGTTTTCCACGATATTAAAGGCAAGCACCGTGCCAGCGATAAGTTGTTGAAATTACGTAACGTTATGCGAAGCTGATTTCGGGTGGGTGCCTTTGGCCGTGATTTGGACGAAAATATTTTCGCGGATGGAGAATTCGATTATCCATCGATGGCGACGCGCGAACCGGAGAGACGGTTGTAATCCGCGTTCCGGTTGCGACAATCCGAAGGCCGTTGCTCTCGGGAAGATTTTCCCGGTGGCATGGCCGAACTTATTCAGTAAAAACGAAATCAGTTTTTTTCGTTTCAACGACGGGAAAAGTGGCATAATTATCACCATGGAGAGAAATGCCCGCAGACATCCTGTTTCGTCCGTCCTTTCCTTAACCTTGCATGTGGCCGTCGTTATACTCCTTTTCGCGACAGCAGCCTGTTGCCCCGGGAAGCGGTTCATGGGCGACCCGGAGTCCCCCTACCCGCCCGGGACGCCAGCCGCAATGGGTGAAATCGTTCATCTGCCGACGGGAATGACCGTGAGCCCGGTACAGATGACAGATGTGGCCGGAGACGCGCGCATCGTCTATTTCGGGGAAACCCACGACAACCCGTCCTCGCACCGTCTTGAACTCAGGATTCTCAGTGCCCTGGCCGACCTCCATCCCGGCCGGCAGGCACTCGGAATGGAGATGTTCTCCCGCTCCCAACAGCCGGTCCTCGACCGCTGGGTGGCGGGCAAACTCGACGAAAAGACATTTCTCCGGGAATCGCGCTGGTACGAGAACTGGGGAATGGATTACGCTTACTACCGCGACCTGCTGAACTTCGCCCGCGAACGGCGCTTGCCGGTAATCGCGCTCAACGCGGACAGAAAACAGGTAAAGGCAGTGCAGAACAAGCCTCCCGACCGGCTCGACGCCGGGGAACAGGAACAGTTGCCGACGCTGGACCTTGCGGATCCCTATGAGCGTGCCATGGTATCGGCCTTTTTCCGGGAACACACCCATGGCGGAAATGATTTGGACGCATTCATTCGCGTTCAGGCGCTCTGGGACGAGACAATGGCCCGGTCGGTGGCCGGCTATCTGGAGAGCGAATCGGGGAGGGGCATGCATCTGATGGTAATCGCCGGAGGCAATCACGTTAGCTACGGGTTCGGCATCCCGCGGCGTGCCTTCCGGCGCCTTCCCGCCTCCTACATTCTGATCGGCGGTAAGGAAATCGGCATTCCGCCCGATATGCGGGACAGGCTTATGAATGTCAGTCTTCCCCGCTTCCCGATGGTTCCGTACGATTTTCTCGTATACCTCGGATATGAGAAACTGCCGGAGGGGGTCCGTCTCGGCGTTGTGACCGAACCGCGCCGGAAGGGGCCCGGCCTCGTAGTCGCGAAAGTGTTGCCCGGCTCGGAAGCCGAACGCTCCGGGCTGAAAGAAGGGGATATTCTGCTCGCCTTTGACGGCGCCCCCTTGACAGACGGCCTTGACCTGATGTATGCAGTGCAGGGGAAACGTCCGGGGGACCGCGCCTCCCTGAGGGTCGAGCGGCAGGGCCTGATGCTGGATGTGGATATTCTGTTGCGTGCCGCGGCAAAAGCCGGTCCGCCGGGTAACCGGTAACTGCAACCTCATGGTAAAATCCGCTCGGGTAGAGTTTATTAGATGGGGGTCCAATCAATGGGTACAAGATCAAAACGAAGCGAACGCTGCCCGCGATGCCGGATGCATGCCCATCTTTGCATCTGCCGGTCCATTCCCCGCTATGCCCTCGAAACGCGCCTCGTGCTCGTCATGCACCGCCGGGAATACGCCAGGACGACGGCGACGGGTCCGCTTGTCCTTGAAGTGCTGTCCAACAGCGAACTGCGCATTCACGGCCATCGCGACCGCCCGCTCGATTTGAGCGACCTCGCCGTCGCCGACCGGAGGGTCCTGATACTCTATCCCGGAGACGGCGTTCCCGAGCTGACGAGAGAATTTCTTGACCTGGACCGCAGGCCCGTTACCCTCGTCGTCCCGGACGGCAGCTGGAGGCAGGCGGCAAAAATGGGACGAAGGCTTCCGGGGCTCGAACACGCCGAAATGGCGCGCCTTCCTGAAGGACCGAATAGCCGCTGGGGAATCCGGAGAGAAAGCCAGGCCGGTGGCCTGGCTACATTCGAGGCCATCGCCAGGGCACTCGGCATTATAGAGTCGCCGGATATCCAGTCCGGCATGGAGGCACTCTTCGACCTGATGGTTCAAAAAACACTCGATACGCGCGGAAACCCGGCCGGCTGAAAGTCCGCGCACCTTCGGCAAAAACCTGAATCCTGCCTTGTCTCACTCAATCACTTGCAATCACACATTTGCATGTAATAATTATCTACTGCCAACTAAACTCCTTCCCGATTCAAAATTCCTTCTGAAACAACCGCTCCGACAAATTCCGAAAATCATTTTCCCATGTGGAAACAACCCGATTAATTCCTGCCGTAATCCGGCCTGGCGGGCACGTGGGAAGCGCCGGAGGTGAACGCGTGAGAAAACCCCGGAAACCTGACGACCTGGTCTGGACAAACAAATGCATCGCATGGATCGACATGACCGCGGAATGGTCGTTTTATCTGGGCGAAGTGGTTATCCCCCGCGCCTATGACGACACGAGAGCCCTATGGATGGAGGGCAACGCACGGAGCGACGGAGACCGCGTCATGTCCGCGGGATTCAGAGTCTACGGCCTGCTTGTTCTGGCCAGGCGCATCAGCGCCTACCGGTGCCTGGTTTCAGGAGAAGTCCGCTTTCCGTTGACCGGCGCCGATGTCTTCGCCCTGCTCTCCCTGCTCAAATCATGCGGTGATGCTTTCGGAGGGGACTCGGGGGATATCGCCGGGACATTGAGGCGGCTACTTGAAGACATCGCCGATACGGACGCTTTGAGCAGGGTATTTGACCATGTTGTTGCCTACTGTCGGAATTTTCTTGTCTGGGAGATGTCCGCGCCGCGTCTGGGGGCCAACCGTCAATGCCTGCGCTGCGGCAGATGCTGCAAGGACCTTTGGGACGCATACGATTTCACGGCCTCGGGCCGGGACATCCTTCTCTGGAGCCTGCACGGCAGGTGGGACATCATTGAGAGAATAGACTGGACCGTCTGGCATTGCTGGCTCAGCCCTGAAACCGGAAAGAAAGAGGACACATGCCCCTGGCTGAGAAAAAACCGCCATGGGTCGGCCTTTTCATGCGGGATCGATGAAGTCAAACCAAGGCATTGCCGCATCTTGAGGGGATGTCCCCGGGGAAAACCCGGACAGAGCGCCGAGAAGGCGCTTCAATGTGCCGAAACGGCACCCGGCAATGAAAAACCGGTTATTTCGGATTCTTCTCGCGGCTAAAACAAAACCCATCTTCTTTCATCATCTCCTTTCAAACCTTGACCATGGATGTTCTCAATTTGCACAGGCGCAAACCACCTGTCTGTTCCAAAAAAGCCAGTAAAAACAATGAATCAAATTTGGCACAAATTGTGCTCAAACGGTAACAACCAGAAACCGGCTGCCGGGCTGATTCCACATCACCCCCAAATCTTTCCGGAATTCGAGGACGGCGGGATAACTTCACGTGCCGGGCGGTTTTCGGCAACTTTCACACCAAAAGATCCGCGGGCAAACCGCGGCGGAAAGGAGTTTTACTTGAGCAAGAGGTTAAAGTTGGCAATGACAATCGGGGTGTTTTTTTCCTTGCTGATGACAGCAGGGTGCGGAGGGTCCGGCAGCGCCGGGAGCGGGAGCGGCAGCGGTTCGGCGCCGGCGGGAGCCGGGACCGTTCAGGGAAGCGCAAAATAATACTCGACGAAAAGAGAGAAACTATGAAAAAACCATACTTTTCTATCCTGGCGATCGTTTTACTGGCTTTCGGGCTTGCGGGCAATGCCCACGCTCTGAACGCGAATACCAATTACACGGTTTCCAGCGGCAAGGTTAACGGTGACGGGACGCTGACCACCATTGAAACCGTTCCTGCGACTACCGACGCAAGCGGCAAGCTCTCCTTTTCCCTGAGCTCCCTGCCGTCCAACGCGGATGCAAACTTCATCGTATTTACAATCAAAGACGCAAACGGAGCGGTCGCTCGCCAGGGAATAGCCCCTGCTCCGCCCGCCGGGGACACCAACCAGATAGGAATCAATGACCTTGCGACAACCCAGGCAACAACGTTCCTTAGGGCGGCAACGCTTTCCGGCACGGACGATCCCATTCTCGCGTCTTACCTGCTGGTGATTCTCAGGTCCCCAAACATATCAGACTCCGATGTAACGACACTTGCTTCCCTGGGAAAAGCGGCGATAACCGGTAATGGCGGTTTCGAGGGGTACATGCTCGCCAACGTCTCCCAAGCCAGCCTTTCCGCCTTGAAAAGATGCCTCATTTACAATCCCGACCCGACCAAGAAAACACTCAGAGATTTCACGAAAGGTTACTTCACCGCAGTCGAAAGCAGCGATGCCGCAACGGAAGACAGCGAGACGCAAAAGGCCGGCGGACTCATGGCCGATATATTCATGGATGCTGCGGCCTGTGCCGGAATCGAGCTGGGACACATCACAAATGCACATGAAGCCGCCGGCGACGCCGCCGACGCATCGGGGCTGATGGCCTCCATATCTCCGAACCTTTTGTCTTCCATAGACCAGTCGATGAACGCATTCCACAATAAGATAGGAATGGTAAAAATGGTCACGGAATACACCAACGCCTTGGACGTTCTCAAGGCTACCGGCGCACAGGTTAACCAATTCATAGCGGCCGCCACGGCCATGAACCTCGCTTCCCAAGCCGTGGACACGCAATACGGCGATTATTTCAAGGACCCGGCCGCCTACCTGAACGCCCATCCCGGAACGGACGCCAATTCCGTCCAGACCGCGATCAACAACCTTTATCAGAACGCCTGGTCGACCTTCCAGACGGCCATTGCCGCAAGCGACGCAGATATCGCCGCGCTGAAGGCATCCGTTGTCGCCGCGTTTCCGGGCATGGTGCTTCCCCCGGACTTTGGAAAAAATTACAATGAAACGGGAATCCAGCAGAACTGGCCGGTGCCGCAGGTGGTAATGGTCAACTGGCTGGTGAACCTCATCAAGGGAGGTGGAAGCATCAGCTATACGCGCGACACGACCCCTATTCCCGCCATGATGCAGCAATGGATGGGAGTTTGCACCAACACTCAATATTGGGACCAGCAGAACTGCCAGTCAAACGGAGGCACCTGGACAGTGCAGCGTCAGACCTTCAATACCCCGTCACCGGCGTTCAACGCATACCTCGGAATTCAACAGGACGTGCAGATTGCCGATATGACGAGAAACTCCATCTGGAGCAACCCGGACGGCTCCCCGCGCCAGCCTTCGAAAAACGAAAGAATGCAGGCGGAAACCGATTTTATTACCTTGCTGGGAGCGATAGAAAACAAGATAACAGCCCTGAAGGGCAATGGGACTTCGGCGACAAGCGCTGAAAAAGACGCGATCATCAAGCTCATGCTGCAACCGAATGACAACTGACCGGCAACGGGGCGGCAGGGATAATTTCCCTGCCGCATTCTTTGATGGACGGAAAATGGCAAAATTGACCGTACTGGCATCCTTAATGCTGCACATAACGGCTTTTCTGCTGTTCTGTTTCCTTGTACCTGCTAGTAAACCGGCAATAAGGCCGACGAAAGCGATTTTTATCGAACTGGCGCACGCGACGACGCCCGAAACCGCGCCCGATATTTCTCCCGGTCCGTCAAATACAGAACCGGAGAAGATTCCATCAGTAAGCACCGAACCCGCAACTGAACCGGCCGTCAGAGACTCGGGGTCCGCGGATTTCGGACAGCCCCGAAAACAGACGGACGGGAACGACGCTTTAGGACAGGTTTCAGACATCAGCCGGGCATTTGCCGACGCTGCCCGTATTCAGTTCATGGTGGCGAAAACCCGTCAATATCTCGAATTTACTGAAACGATTATAAAGAATATGCTGGAAGGCAGCCTTTCTGTTGACAAACGGCAAGAACTGGAAGGGGCCGACGCCTGCGTCACGGCAGTTTATGGGGCGCAGGACGGGATTGATCTGTCGGTTGAGGCCGGGAATGATGACCTGCGTCACATATTGCTGAATAATGTTGACTGGAAGAGGATACCCTCGCCGCGAAAGCACATGCTCCGCTATAAAAAAGTTGTTTTCCACATTTTTTTTGAAAAAAGCAGGGCAATCGTAGGTATCTCCCCCCAATAGGCAATGCACTCCCATGAAGCAATTCCCGCTCCGCTCGTCTCACCCACGCCGGCAATCTATTGCAATTCAACAATAAACATATTATAACCTCCCCGGAGCTCAACAATTCCTTGAGGAGGCTAATTCATGAAATGTCTCGTTTTCGCATGTGCATGTCTTGCACTCGTTGCAGCGACCACCGCTTCGGGGGGAGAGAAAAACCGGCAAGGTACTCTGTATGAAATCAAGAAAGACGGCAAGATCGGCTTTATAAACCGTGAAGGGAAGGTGGTCGTCCCTCCCCGTTTCGACGATGTGCGGGGCAAGTTCGTCGAGGGAATGGCACGGATACAGGTGAATGACCTGTGGGGCTTCATGAACAGGTCGGGCTCCGTCACAGTCGCCCCCACCTACGAAGATACGGACGACTTCTCCGAAGGGCTGGCAAGGGTGAAGGGCAGAAATAAATGGGGCTTTATAAACAAGACGGGCAAGCCCGTGATACCGCTGAGATTCGACGACGCCGGCAACTTCAGGGAAGGACTGGCAAAGGTGAAGCTCAACGACAGATGGGGATTCGTCGATTTGTCGGGTAAAATGGTCGTCCCCCCTGTATACAGGGACGCCGAAGACTTCAGCGAGGGGTTCGGCCGGGTCAGGACCGACGGCAAGTGGGGCTATGTTGACAAAAGCGGCGCGCTGGCGGTCAAGCCGGCGTTCGATGACGCCGGCCCTTTTGCGGACGGACTTGCCAAGGTGGAAAAAGGCGGGAAGAAGGGCTACATCGACCGTACCGGGAAATTCGTCTGGGGACCGGAAAAGGATTAGGTCTGGCGCCTCAGTGGGACAAATCAAAAGGCCTGCTTTCAGCGCAGGCCTTTTTCAATTATTCTTCGATGAACGTTCAGCCCACATCCCGGGCGAACCCGGCCCTTACACCTTTTGCCGGTTTTTCCAGCCCGTTTGCATGAAGCCGGCGGCCCTGTTTCTGACCGATCCGGCAAAATCGGCAATATTGCCGGCGACATCATGTACGACCCTGTCTGTCTTTTTCCCCATCGTCCTGGTAAAGCAGGAAATGTTTTTACGGGTTTGCCTGCCCGAATGGGGCGCAAGCAACAGGGCCAGCCCGGCGCCGAAAATACCGCCGCCGACCAGCATCAGGGCATCCGTCATGGTATTGCTTTGTCTGCGTGACATTTTAGTTGCCTCCTGTTTGATTATTTCGCCTGGGTTAATTATAGCTCAAACATATGACTTACGCTATATGCAAAATCAGGAATATACAATACAGCAGGAACCGGAGACGGCCTGAATGTGGCAAACAAGGTTGCCCAAGTCCGGGAAAGTGTTATTTTTATATTGGGCAACACATGGGGATGGGTGACAATCCGAAGGCCGGGGAGGTATTATGCGGAAGGACGAGGAAGTTGAAATCACGAAGGGCATGCAGGAGTATATAGACCGGAACAACAGGTACCTGGCGGACCGCGACCGGTATATCCGCGAGGAGGTGAAAAAGTGGAAATTCGATACCATTGCGGTGCACGGGCTTTATACCGTTAAAGACGCAATTGAAGACTACCAGGGATCGATCATCGAGCCGATTTTCATGAGCACCGCCCAGGCCTTCCGCGATTCCGACGAAATGGCCGCCGCCCTCGCCTACAAAATTCCCGCGTGGTGCTATTCGCGCATCGCCAACCCGTCCACCTATTATTACGAATGGACCCTGGCTCTGCTCGAAGGATACGGTTATGACGGAGAGACATCCTGCTGCTCCACTTCTTCCGGAATGTCCGCGATCATGACGGCGATTCACCCCTTCCTGAAAGTCCAGAAGGACGTTCATGAAAAAAGGAACTTCGTCGCCACCGTACAGTGCTACGGCGGCACATTTCAGCAATTCACCGTCCGGATAATGCAGGAGCACAACATAGAATGCCGCTGGGTCATGAACGCCACCAACCTGGACGAATGGGCCTCGAAAATCGACGAACATACCCGCTTTCTCTACGGGGAGCTGCCCAGCAACCCGCAGCTCGGCTTTTTCGACGTGAAAGCGGTGGCGGACCTGGCCCACAGCCACAACCTGCCGCTGATATGCGACTCCACCATAGCGACTCCGGCGCTGCTGCGCCCCATTTGTCACGGCGCGGACATCGTCGTCCAGTCGGCCACCAAGACCCTGACCAGCAGCGGTTTCGGTGTCTGCGGAGCTGTGATCGCCAGGAAGAACCTCGTCAGCAACATCGACGACGAACAGTTGAAAAGCGACTTTTCACTTTATATAAAGTACCAGCAGAACCGCGATTTCGGGCCGAACCTGCACCCGATGCAGGCCGTCATGACCCTGAACGACATGCGGACGCTGCGCTCCAAGATGGACCTGATGAGCCGCAATTCCATGAAAGTCGCGCAATTTCTGGAAAAGCATCCGAAAATCGAAAGCGTCCAATACCTCGGTATGCCCGATCACCCACTGCACGACCTGGCCAGAAAATACATGTGGCTGGTGGACGCGGAGCACGATGAACAATACGGCAGGCCGGTCAACCGGTACGGGCATCTCCTGTCGTTCTGCGTCAGGGGCGGACCGGAGAAAACACGACTGTTTTTCGACCGTCTGCAGCGGATATGGCGGGCGACCGACCTGGGACGAATCAAAAGCGTCGCCACGATACCGGCGATCTCCACCCACCAGCAGCAGGGACAATCGGGACGCGACCTGGCGCATATTCCCGGAAACATGGTCCGTCTCTGCGTCGGGGCCGAGCATCCCGACGACATTATCGCCGACCTGGACCAGGCCTTGCACGGGGTGGGATGACGGCATGTTCTCCTGTTATGACCGGAGGCATATTCAGATCAATTTCGGCCTATTATTACCAATCTTCCGCTAGCCCCTAATACTCCCTCCCCTTCAAGGGGAGGGTCGGGGTGGGGATGGGTTTTCACGGCTGTTTAGCACCCCGTCCCCCTCCTGACCTCCCCCTTGAAGGGGGAGGAAATCGTGATAGCGGAAGATTAGTGATAATCAGAATTTTTTATCCTCTGCCGGATACCTTTTGCATTATAATTAAAAAGAAGGGTCATATTCACCTCAGGGGAGGTGTGAAAGGTGAAATCCTTGAACGTTCGCGAGAAAATCTGCGTGACTGAGGATACAAGAAGGATTAACAGGCAGTCGTACGATGCTACCGTGTACTGCGACAAATGCTGCGCCAGGGTCTACGATCCGTCCAGTGTCTGCTGCCCGGTGCAGGTGTCGGGGTCAGGCTGATCAGGGAAAATTGCTGATGTCAAGATGAGTGAAGAGCCCGGGAAACCGGGCTCTTCGTTTTTCCGCATGGAATTGCCATTGAATGGCCTGATATTTTTGGGCGCCGGTGAAATCAATAAGCTTGACAATTGTCGGGCAACAAAGATAAAGAAAACCATGTTTTGTTTTGTCGTTAAATATTCCCAAGGAGGGTTTTAAATGCCTGACGGATTCGGTCGCAAATATTCCGCCGATGCACCGGCCCGCCTGCTGTCGGAGGCATGCAAGCGGATTTTCCTGCTGTTTTTCTTCGCGGTTTCGTCCATGGTGTTTCTTCCCCGCCCTGCAGACTGTGTCGAGATAACCCCATTTTACACTTACAACCAGAGTCCGCTGATACAGATCCACGGACTGCCGGCAATAGACAATGCCGCCCTGGTCCCCGTCGGCAGGCTCGGGACGCTTTTGTCGGTCGACGCGGCCAACAATTTTTCCGTCGACTCCAACGCCAGCGAAAGCGTCACCCTGGACGGCGAAACCTACCGTTTTACGCTGGCCGGCCGCTACGGTATCGCCAATGGGTTTGAAGTCGGCGTAGACATCCCGTACGTGGTGCACAGCGGCGGTTTCATGGACGGGTTCATTCAAGACTACCACCACTTTTTCGGTTTTCCTAACGGAGGACGCGAATCAGTTCCGAATGGCCGCCTGCTATACCAGTATTCTTCGAGCTATAATGACGGCGTGAGCCTGAGCGATTCAACTTCCGGGCTGGGCGATATACGACTGACGGGGGCGATGCAACTCTACCGGCAGGACGGCGAAACTCCGCGCGCCGTTGCACTGCGGGCAAGCCTGAAGCTTCCCACGGGAAACAGTCACCGGTTGCTCGGCAGCGGCAGCACCGATTTCTCCCTCTGGCTGGACGCAAGCGAAGACTACAAACTGCCGTGCCTGGGGCACTTGACCGGCTTCGGCGCCATCGGCGGAATGGTGATGGGCGACGGAGACGTTCTGGAGAGACAACAGCGCACCGCGGCGGGGTTCGCCAGTCTGGGCTTCGGCTGGAGCCCCATCGACTGGTTTGCGCTGAAGCTGCAGGCCAACGCCCACACTCCCATCTACCAGGACAGCAGCCTCAGGGAAGTCAATGAAAGCTCCATCCAGCTTGTATCAGGCGGAACTTTCGCCTTCACCAAAAACACCTCCCTCGACCTGGGGATCTCGGAAGACGTCATAGTCGAAACCTCGCCGGATGTTGTTTTTACCCTGACCCTGCGCACAATGTTTTAAGAATAACAGAACCGGTAAACCGAGTCCGTTCCAGAAAGCCTGAATCCGTGAGCATGAAAACCGCAACAAGTGGAATGCCGGGTTTGGACTAATGGCAAAAGGCGAAGGGTTGATAAATCATTTACCTTCAGCACTCAGCCTTAAGCCCTTTGTCTTTTGCCTAACCTCGCAATCCAAGCTAGTGAAGTCTTAAATGCTCACGGATTCAGAGAACGGATTAATGCCCGTGCCGGTGATGCATGTCCGGCCAGTGCACATGGTGATGGGTAAGCTGCTCATGGGTATGGAAATGGTCGTGGGGCTCCTCGCCCACGGCAAGCCCCTCGTGTCCGTGCCGGTGGTGTTCGTCGTGGACGTGTTTGTGCCGGTGCGACTGGACGACATGATCATGAAGGTGGGCATGCGATTCCCGGTAGAGAAGACCGATTCCCGCCAGCATGGTCAGGGCGGCGACCCAGAAGGACGACGGCGGACGCTCGCCCAGCAGGATTATTGAAAGCATCACTCCGAAAAACGGACCGGCGGCAAACAGCATCCCGGTTCTGGCCGAACCGATTCTCCGAAGCGCTTCCACGAAAAGGACCAGGCTTATGCCGTAACTCATTGCTCCCGTCAGAAGCACGCTGGCGGCACGGTACGCAGCCGCTCCTCCCGGGAAAATGAGCAGCGCCGCTATCGTGTTGAAAACCCCCGCCGCAAGCCCCTTCGCGCACGCGAGGGCCGCCGATGAAATTTCCTCGACATCCCGCGTCAGGTTATTGTCCACCCCCCAGAGCACACAGGCCGCCATGACAAAAAGGCCGGCAACAGACAGACTCGGCCCGCCGGCCGCGCCGGCCGTTATAATAAAAGCCCCTGAGAGAACCAGGGCCTTGCCCGCCCACACGCTGGGCCCCACATGCTCCCTGAAAACCAGCCGGGCAATCACCGTCGTCGCGACCGTTTCCAGATTGAGCAGCAGGGAAACCTCGTAAGCGCTGCCGCGTTTGATGCCGTAAGCGAGAAAGAGCGGCGCGAGTATTCCCCCGGAGATTATCGCCCCGAGCAGTTTCAGCCTGTTCCGCCTTGAAAGCCGTTTCAACTCTTCCAGGGTGTTTTCATGCCTGAAGAACAGGAATATCCACAGACCTGTTCCCGAACCCAGGTACAGCAGCCCGGCAAGAAGCACGGGCGGCATTTCGCCCATGACCAGCTTGCAAAGAGCCGGAGAAATGCCGAAAAGAAAGGCCGAAAGGATTGCCAGCATTTGTCCCGGCAACAGGGTCATTTTATCTTTGTTTTCCTCCCGAAAAACCATGAAAACCTCAAAGGCGAACATCAGCAGGATGAAAGGCTTTGGATTTAACCGTAGAAACGCGCGGATTCAATCTCAAATATTTGGTGCACATGATGATAATTCACCAAATAATTCAATACATGTTACCAAATATTTTGGTAACATACATGCCAGTTCTGTAAGTTATGTAAATTGCTGATATTTTATTATGGCATGGTTTTGGCTAAAAACACATTAACTTGGTGACTATTTGTGTGGAGTAATACAGACGCCCGGATTTTATCCGGACAAGATATTAGATATTGCCATTCCTGTTACCGCTCCGGAGTGTTATTTGGAATATTTATTTGTTGCTAACTTGACAGCAAAGCTTGTGTTGGTAGTCTTTTAATTGTGACTAAACGCAAGTGTCGACGTACGTAACTCGTGAATTGCACTGACAAATAGCCTGAAATCAAGAAAGATGATCACCACATGGCGTTTGAATCGGTAAAAAATGGCATTGACGCTCAAGCCCCGCCTCCTGGGAATTGTCCAGCATCCTGTGAACCTCTGGTGTTTACGCTTGCCAATTTTAAAGAGAAATCCTCAATCATATTTCTCACAGATAAACGTCCTGAAACCCCGAAACTGCGCTCCGTTCTTTTCGGTCCGCATCACCGTTGCCAAGGGGCATGCATGGGATAAAAATAGAGCTATCACAATATCACATTAAAACCCGCGGCGAACGGCAATGCAAGACTGTTTCCACGGGGCGCGTCGAAACTCCCAAGGGTTGCGACAAAGATTATCAGCCTGAATCATAATGCCGGCCTGTATATGTCCGGCCGTGGAGTTCACCCAAAGGTACTCATC
The DNA here is from genome assembly GCA_035686205.1 of Geobacteraceae bacterium. Classification (GTDB taxonomy): domain Bacteria; phylum Desulfobacterota; class Desulfuromonadia; order Geobacterales; family Geobacteraceae; genus CAIWTU01. The sequence goes on along the minus strand of DASRZQ010000027.1, from coordinate 1,779 downwards.
GAAAAGGAGGAAGCTAAATGAAAAAGTTGGCGCTGTTATCCATCGGCGTTTTCATCGTGGTTGCTTTCTGGGGAATCAATGCCTCCCGGGCTGCCCGCCAGGAGACCATTCGGATCACCTGTTGGGAAGGGTATGCGGACAAGGCGGTTATTGATGATTTCAAGAAACTGGTGAAAGAAAAATATAAAATTGATGTGGAAGTAAAGCCCTCCTACGCCACGGGCCAGGAGGATTTTTACAATGCCGCCAAGAACGGCACGGCCGATCTGATTTCGCCCCCCGCCGACATGCCCAAGACTCCACGGTTCAATGTGTTCAAAAAAGGCAATATGCTGCTGTCCCCCCTCGACATGAACAACATTCCCAATGCGAGGCACATGCTGCCGTTCTTCACGGCGGACAAATCCCTCAAGGAGGGAGGGAAGCGTTACGGCCTCCCCTACAACTGCGGGCCATACGGACTTGCTTACAACACCGATGTCGTCAAAGCGGCGCCGACAAGCTGGAACATCTTCTGGGATCCGAAGTATGCCGGCAAGTATACCATCAACAACAACTTCCACAAGGTCAACATCTGGATAACCGCGCTTGCGCTCGGCTATAAATACGACGATCTTTTCAACATCGACCGGCTTGACCGCAAGAAGATCCAACCCAAGCTGAATGCCCTTGTAAAAGGCGCTGAGAGCCTCTGGGACGGCGAAGCCAATGCGGATGAATTTCCCAAATTGTCGCTGGCGACCACGTGGGGGTTCGCGGTGGTGAAGGCAAACCAGAAGGGCGGCCACTGGAAGCTGGCCAGCCCGAAGGAAGGCGGTTCCGCCTGGATCGACTACTGGTGCGTTACCCATTCCGCAAAGGGGCTGAAGAAAAAACTGTGCGAAGAGTGGATCAACCTGCAGCTGTCCCCCAAATTCCAGGCCGCGGTTGTCAAGCAGCAGGGCGTCTCGCCGGTTGTCGACAATGTGGGAAACCTCGTGACTCCCGAAGAAAAGGTCCTCTTTCATGTGGGCAACAACGATTATTTCAAGACCGTGGCAATCTGGCGGGTCATGAGCGAGAAAACGGAAAAGGCCTTCGGCGAGATGTGGGAGACGGCTAAAAAGCTGAGAAAGAAATGACGAGCACTTTGGCATGCAGCGAGGGAAGTCGTCACCGTCATTAGTGAAATGGCCAGGAAGAAGGTGATCTGCAGAGCCGCAGCGACGGCGAATTAACAAAATTTCGGCGAATTAGGGTGTTAGCGAAGCTAGGGATTGAAATAACTGAACTAAATTGAAGAGGAGGGCAAAATGAAGACACTTTTGAGGATGATATTTTTGAGTTTGCTGATTGTCATCGTAATGGGGCTGGGGACATATGCCCGTGCGGAATATGCGGCGCCGGAAAAACCGGCTGCCCAGGCCGAGCCGGCGAAACCGGCCGGGAAGACAATACCCGAGGACCTTACCGCCGACCTCAACGTACCGCTTTACTCCCAATACATCTGGCGCGGATACGAACTGAGCAGGGACAGTTTTGTCGCAATGCCGACAATGACCGTAGGCTACAAGGGTTTTGCGCTAAATTTCTGGGCCGACCTGGACACCCGTTATGCGGGGACTCCGGCCAAGGAATTCAAACTGCAGGAAACAGATATCACTGCCACATACAGCAACTCGTATAAAGGTCCTTTGCCCTGGGCGTTGAATTATACCCTGGGATGGATCCTTTATGACTACCAGTCGCCCCAAATTAACGTAGCTTCCAACCCACCAACAGGGCAGCAAGATACAATCT
>DASRZQ010000026.1:0-9608 GCA_035686205.1 Geobacteraceae bacterium | reverse complement strand
GGCGTCCTTTCTCGAATCGTCGACAAGGATGATAGGGACCGTGTTCGTGGTGTGAGCGGTATGAGGCTCGCCGTTTTCATCGACCATGGTTTCGGAATTGCCGTGGTCGGCCGTAATGATGGCCCGCCCCTTCTTTTCCAGAATCTTTGCCACGATTTTCCCCACGCACTCGTCAACGGTCTCGATAGCCTTGACGGCGGCGGGAAGGATCCCGGTGTGGCCGACCATGTCGGCATTGGCGAAATTCAGCACGATGAAATCGTACTTGTCTTCGTCCAGCAGCCTTAGTAACTCACCGGTGACCAGGCGTGCGCTCATCTCCGGTTTCTCATCGTATGTCGCGACTTCCCTGGGCGAAGGGATCAGGACCCGGTCTTCGCCGGGAAAGGGGACCTCGTTGCCGCCGTTGAAAAAGAAAGTGACATGGGCGTATTTCTCGGTTTCCGCAATCCGCAGCTGTTTCAGGCCTGCTCCGGCGACGACTTCACCCAGTATTTTCTTAAGCTCTTCCGGACCGAAAGCTACCGGCAGGCTGAAAGTCTCATCGTAAACGGTCATGCACGTATAGCAGGAAAGCTTCGGGAACGATTTTCTGGCGAAACCGTCGAAAGCGGGATCGGTGAATGCCCTTGTTATCTCGCGGGCACGGTCCGAGCGGAAGTTGAAGAAAATGAAGCCGTCACCGTCCTTCATCTCGCCCACGGGTTTGCCGCCGTTCACGATAACCGACGGAAGGACGAACTCGTCGGTGACGCCGTCCAGGTAGCTCTGTTCGATTGCCTGCTGAGCCGAAGCGAACACATTCCCTTCACCGAGAACCATAGTGTCGTAAGCCTTCTCCACCCGGTCCCACCGCTTGTCCCGGTCCATGGCGTAATACCGGCCCATGACCGTGGCGATCCTGCCGATGCCGATCCCTTGCATTTCCGCTTCCAGCTGCGCCAGGTAACCGGCGCCGCTTTTCGGGGGCGTGTCGCGTCCGTCCAGGAGGCAATGAACTAAAACATCCCGGATGCCCTCTTTCTTCGCCAGTTCCAGCAGGGCATTCAGGTGCGTGTTGTGGGAGTGGACGCCGCCGTCCGACAGAAGCCCGGAAAGATGGAGCCTTCCGCCCGCCGCCCTGGTTCTGGAAATACAGTCGAGGAGCACCGGATTGGAATAAAAGGAACCATCCTCGATCGCCTTGGTGATGCGGGTCAGGTCCTGATAAACGATCCGCCCTGCTCCGATGTTCAGGTGTCCGACCTCGGAGTTTCCCATCTGCCCGGCGGGAAGGCCGACGGCCATTCCCGAAGCATCCAGACGCGTGCAGGGATACCCGCCGCACAGGCGGGTCATGTTGGGCGTGCGGGCCATGGCGACCGCGTTGTTTTCCCGATGGGGGTTCATTCCCCATCCGTCCAGGATCATGAGAAGCAAAGGATTCGGCATTTTCCCTCCGAGTTGAAAGTGAGAAGGGAGACGGGAGAAGCAAGACGTGCTTTTCCCGCAATTCACGTCTCACATCTTACGTCTCACATCTTACGTCTTACCGATTTTCAATGATGATACGGCTCGCCGTTAAGTATGGTAAAGCCGCGATAGATCTGTTCCAGCAGGAAAATCCTGACCATCTGGTGGGTAAACGTCATGGGCGAAAGGGAAAGGACCGTGTCCGCTTCGTTCCTGAAGCCGTCCGTAAACCCGTAAGCGCCACCGATCGCGAAGGCGAGCACGGGCGCGCCGGCATCACGGCATTTGCCGATAAAGGAGGAGAATTCGGGAGAACTCATGCCTTTCCCCCTGTTATCGAGAAGAACGACTTTCCCCTGCTTGGGAAGGAGCTTCTTCAGGCGTTCGCATTCCCGCATGCGCATTGCGTCGGCGGCGGCCCCCTTCTCCTCCCTGACTTCCGAGAGCTCAAGGGGAGCATATCTATTTATGCGGGAAGCATACTCCTCGATGCCGTCCCGGATCCATTCCTGTTGGGTCTTGCCGACCCAGAGGACGCGGATTTTCAAGCCTTCTTGCCTTCCCAGAGGTACTTGTCCGGTATTTTGACGCTGACCGCGTCCGACCAGATGGAATCGAGATCGTAATACCGCCGGATTTCCTCCCTGAAAACGTGGACTATCACGTCGCCGTAATCTATGACCACCCAGTTCCCTTCCTTCAGGCCTTCGACGCCGAGGGTCTTGCCGAACTTTTTCAGCCCCTGCCTTACCGACTCGGCGATCGCCTGGGTTTGCTTGTCCGACTGGCCTGACGCCAGGACCAGGTAGTCAGCGATGGAGGATATTTTTCCTATTTCCAGAATTTTTACATCAAGCGCCTTTTTGTCCAGGGCCAGGGCGGCGCATTTTATGGCCCTTTCGTGCGGCGATAATACTGTCTTAACGGGCATCCAGGTATATCCTTTGTTCGTGTATGAACTGTTCAACGGGCTCCGGCACAAGATACTTTATGGACCGGCCCGTTTTTATCATTTCACGGATAGCGGTTGATGAAATGTCGAGTTGCGTCCCGACCATGAGATAAACGGAGTAGCCTGACTTGTGGGCAAGCCTCTTTTCCGTTTCATAGTAGCAGAAGTCCCTGGCTATATCAACGGGCAGGGCTTCCCGGAGCCCGGCGATTTCGACGCCGGGCCTCGTTATGGCCACGATGTTGCAGCAGCTGAAGATCGCCGTGTATTGCTTCCAGCTTCTGAATTCGGCGAAGGAGTCGCCGCCCATGATGAAGTAGAACTCGTCTTTCGGGTAGAGCTCGCGGAACTGGTGCAGGGTGTCGATCGAATAGGACTTGCCCTCCCGTTTTCCCTCGATGTCCGATACGGAAAAGAAAGGGTTGCCTTTGACGGCCATCTTCACCATCGCCATGCGCCTTTCGAAGGAGAGGTTTTCCGCCAGCGGCTTGTGCGGGGGCGTGGCAGCCGGCACGAAGATGACCCTTTCGAGCCTGAAAGTATCGCGGATCTCTTCCGCGATGCGCAGATGGGCGAAGTGTATCGGATTAAATGTACCGCCGAAGATGCCTGTTTTCATGTTAATATCAAGTAAGATGTAAGACGTGAGAGGTTAGATGTAAAACCGAAAGTGGTTTACCACGTCTTCCTTCTTTCGTCTCCCGTCTCCCGAATTTAATCCCTCACCTGCCCGTCACCGTAAACGATGAACTTGGTGGTGGTCAGGTCTTCCAGCCCCATCGGGCCGAATGAATGAAGCTTGGTCGTCGATATGCCTATTTCCGCGCCGAGACCCAACTGGTTGCCGTCGGAGAAACGGGTCGAGGCGTTGACGAGAACGACCCCCGAATTCACTTCGCGAATGAAGCGCTGGGCGTTGCCGTAATTGGAAGTGACAATTGCTTCCGTATGCAGCGACCCGTATTTGTTGATGTGGGCAATGGCCTCGTCCAGGTCGTCCACGACCCTCACCGACAGTATGAGATCGAGGAATTCCTCGTACCAGTCTTCTTCGGTGGCCGGCTTCGCCCCCGGCGCGAACTGGCGGAAACATTCGTCGCCGCGCATCTCTACTTTCAGCCTGGAAAGGGTTTCGTAAATCCTGGGGACAAAAGTCTCCGCCATGTCCTTGTGGATCAGCAGGGTTTCCAGGGAGTTGCAGACGCCGGGACGCTGGGTCTTCGCGTTGACGATGATCTTTTCCGCCGAATCGAAATCCGCCCCGGCGTCGACGAACAGATGGCACACCCCCTTGTAGTGCTTGATCACCGGAATCTTGGAATGCTCTACGACGAAGCGGATCAGCCCCTCGCCGCCGCGGGGGATGATGATATCGATGAAATCCTCCTGTTTGAGCATCTCCAGAACCCCTTCCCGGTCGGTGAAAGGGATGACGGAAAGGGCCGTCTCCGGTATGCCCGCCTTGGCCATCTCATCGCACAGGATGCGGGAAATGGCTACATTGGAATTGATTGCCTCCGATCCGCCCCTGAGAATCACGGCGTTGCCGGCTTTCAGGCACAGCGCCGCGGCATCGGCGGTTACGTTGGGCCTGGCTTCGTAGATGATGCCGATGACACCCAGCGGGATCCTCATCTTGCCCACCATCAGGCCGTTGGGTCGCTTCCACATCTTGGTTACCTCGCCGATGGGATCCGGGAGGTTGGCGACCTCGCGAAGGCCGTCGGCCATGGCCTTGATGCGCCCTTCATCGAGCATCAGCCTGTCGAGCATGGCGGAGGAAAGGCCTTTCTTCTCTCCCGAAGCCAGGTCTTTCGCGTTTTCTTCGATGAGATGGTGCGTGTTATTGATAAGCGCCATGGCCATGTTCATGAGCAGTTCGTTTTTTGCCCCCGAAGAAAGACGGGCCATGGCAAACGAAGCCTGGCGCGCATCCGCCGCGATTTTCCTTATTTTTTCCGCTATGGTCATCGTAACCTCCAATAATTATGACACTCCACAGTTTACCGCGGAGTGTCGGGAATACAGAATTCAGTATACAGGATTCAGAAGAAAAGCAAGGTCGGGCAGTTCTTCTGACTTCTGACTTCTGACTTCTATATTCTCTTTTGAAACCCGGCCGATCGGCAAAAAACATCTGCAAAACGAGCCCAGGGGAAACGGTCTGTTGTGATCACAGCATTACCAGATTATCCCTGTGTATAATTTCATCACCGTAACGATAGCCCAGTATCTTTTCGATCTCGGCGCTCTTGTGTCCAAGTATCTTTTCGATCTCCTGGCTGGAGTAGTCGACGATTCCCCTGGCGAATTCCGTGCCGTCCGGCGCGCATACCCTGACACTGGCGCCGCGGCCGAATTCCCCCTCGACCCTCGATATGCCTGACGGCAGGAGACTCTTTCCACGTTTCGAAAGCACTTCGGCCGCTCCCTGGTCAACGACAACCCTTCCCTTGGGCCTCAGCGTATAGGCAATCCAGTGCTTGCGCCGGTTCAGGCTCGACTTCGCCGGCAGGAACAGCGTCCCTGTCTCCTCTCCCGCAAGGACCCGTTTCAGGGTGCCCGGTTTTCTCCCGTTGATGATGACGGCCGGCACGCCATAACGGTTTGCCTTTTTCGCGGCTGCCAGTTTTGTAGCCATGCCGCCGGTCCCCACCGATGACCCGGTCCCGCCCCCGGCCCGTTCGATCTCTTTGGTCACGGCCTTTACCAGCGGCACGAGCCTCGCTGCGGGATTGAAGCGGGGGTCCGAATCGTAGAAGCCGTCTATATCGGTCATGATCAAGAGAAGATGGGCCTCTACCAGGTTGGTAACCAACGCAGACAGGTTGTCGTTGTCGCCGAACTTGATCTCTTCCACGGCGACCGTATCGTTTTCATTGATGACCGGAACTACTCCGCAGGAAAGGAGAGTATCCAGCGTCGCCCGGGCATTCAGGAACCTCTGCCGGTTCGCCAGGTCGTCATGGGTCAGCAGTATCTGGGCCACCGGCAGGTTGAATTCGGAAAATGCCCTTTCGTAGCTCTGCATCAGTCTCGACTGGCCGACGGCCGCGGCGGCCTGCTTCTCCGGTATGGTCCTCGGCTTTTCCGTCAGTCCCAGCCCCCGGACGCCCGCCGCAACCGCCCCCGAAGTAACGATTACGACCTTTCGGCCGCTCCGCCTGAAAGCCGCTACGTCCTCCGCCAGGGATTTCAGGAAATCGCCGTCAATGCCGTTCGTTTCCCCTGCAAGGACACGACTGCCTATCTTGATGACCACCCTTTTTACTTTTGCCAGAATTGCCTTGCGCATGGGATCATATCGGACCCGAGCGGTTGCCGGTGTCCATCTTTCCCCGATCATCTGAAATGAAATTGCCTCTTTGAAAAAAACATCATGAGAATAACATGTTTGGACGGCAATGGCAAACCCTGCCGTTTTACATTATTCCCGAATCCGTGACGCCTGAAAGCCGAGGCAAGCTGAATGCCGGGGTTTAAACGCCGCTGACGCCGTTTCACACCTGTTCACCGGGTGAACTTCGGCAGACAGCCTCATCTCACTGTGGTGCAAAAAACCGAGGCGTTCCGCGCAGACGAAGGCGTGAAGACGTTATGGATTCAGGATCATTGCCAGAGCTTGGCGGCGATTTCGTCGATGAGCGCCTCGATCCCCTCGCCGGTAATCGCTGATATGGGGAAGACCCTGATATCGAGCCCCTTGAAATAGGAAAGGATTTCCGGCAGCCGCTCCCTGACGTCCGGCAGGTCGATCTTGTTCACCACCACGATCTGTCTTTTTTCCGCCAGTTCTTCATTGAACAGGAGAAGCTCACGGTTGAGCGCCTCGTATTCCCTTATCGGATCACGCTCCGGCATGTGCGAAAGGTCCAGGAAATGAAGCAGCAGGTCGGTGCGCTCGACGTGTTTCAGGAACCGGTGCCCCAGTCCGGCCCCCTGGTGGGCGCCCTCGATCAGGCCGGGTATGTCGGCCACCACGAAAGACCTGTAGTTCTTGTAGTACACCACTCCCAGATTCGGTGTCAGAGTGGTGAAGGGATAGTCGGCGATCTTCGGTCGCGCCGCTGAAACCCTGGCAATAAATGAAGATTTTCCGACGCTGGGAAAGCCGAACAGTCCCACATCAGCCAGTAGCTTGAGTTCCAGCTTCAGCCGGCGCGCCTCGCCCGGCTCGCCCGGCTGGGCGAACTTCGGCGCCTTGTGCGTGGAAGTCGCGAAACGCGCGTTGCCCTGGCCTCCACGGCCGCCTTTCAACAGCACGACCTTTTCCCCCGGCTCCGTAAGATCGGCCAGGATTTCCTCCGTCTCGAAATCCTTTACCATTGTCCCGGCGGGGACGTAAACAAGGAGGTCCTTGCCGTTCGCGCCGTGGCGGTTCTTCCCCATGCCGTGGCCGCCGCGTCCGGCTTTGAGATGAGGCCTTTGGCGCAGGTCCAGGAGAGTGGATATACTCGGGGAAACCTCGATGACGACATTGCCGCCCCGACCGCCGTCGCCCCCGTCGGGACCTCCGCGCGGGATAAACTTTTCCCTGCGGAACGATACGCAGCCCGCGCCGCCGTCGCCGGCTTTCACGTCAATTTTTACTTCATCGATAAATTGCATCGTTTCCTGATATTATATTTCTGCTTTTGATTTTTGATTCAGGCAGGCTGAAGGAAGGCCTTGCATCAAAGGATTTTTTAACTATATCAAAATATTGTCCGCAAAAGATAGAAAAAAGAGCTTGATATCCAAATCGGTATTAAGTGACGCTTTTCCGATAAATGTTAAACGTTTATACGCGCTTATCAGATTTTTCCACGTCCGGATCTGTTAGACAACCATCAGTATTGCGGACGCTTTGCCCTTTTTCTTAATCGCCGCGACATTTCGGGATGTGATAGCAACGCACTGCTATGTCCCATTATATCGGTCAGCTGTACCTGAAGATCGTAAGAGGCAAATTTGGTTTCTATTTTTTAATTCAGATTGGAGTGCAAATGTGGCATTTAATTTTTATTATAAAAATATTTGTCAACCATAATTTGTCAAACATTTATTGACTATGAATATTTGATTTGATAAATTATTCGCATGGACAATAATGAAAACATCATGGCGATGACCCCGGAAACGACGGAAATATGTCGCCGCATCCGGCAGATCCGCAAAATGAAGAAATTGTCCCAGAAGGACTTTGCCGCCTCGGTGGGCATGTCACAGGGACATTTATGCGTCATCGAGAGACAGGAAAGACCGCCGTCTATTACGCTGCTGAAGGCAATCTGCCATGAGTACAGGATAAATCCGGACTGGCTCCGGTCCGGCGACGGAGAACAGTTCACCTCGACCGTCGCCAATGGCGGCATCCCCGTTTTCGACCACCTCCGGGAAAATTACCCCGAAGATACAAAGGAGCAGGACATAATCGGACGCCTGGCGCTTCCCGGTCTGCCGAAGGGCGGGTTCGCCCTTTACCAGCGGGGAGATTACATGACACCGACAATCCACGCCCGAGACCTGGTCGTCTGCGATCCGGCGGGTGCCATCGTCAACGATGATCTCGTGCTTGTGAAAAACAGATGGGGAACCTGGATAGTGCGCAGATTTCGGAAGGTTGACGACAGGATAGTTCTGACCCCCGATAATCCCGCATATCAATCGTTTGAATACGGCGAAGATGAGAAGCAGTTGCTGGTGAAGATTTCACAAGTATTGAGAAATGTGAATTTTTAATTATAAAGTTTTCGATGGACGTGTCGGCAATAACATGTGAGATGCGGACCGCTGTATACTTCGTCTGGAAATGGCCGTACTATTCGCCGGTATGGACACAGTGATAAGGGTAGTCACATTCTTTCAACAGGGAGGGTTTCAAATGAAATTTTTGCGCTGGTCCATCCCCGCGGCAGCACTGTTCTTTCTTTCGGGCTGTTTCCAGATATCCGAAGTCATGCATCTGAACGCCGACGGCAGCGGCACGGTCGAGGAAACCGTTCTCCTTTCGAAAAAGTTCTTTGCAGGGATGAACGACATGATAGGCGGCCTCACCGGTGACGGCAGCGCCAAACCCGAGCCGCTGGACCTCTTCGACCCGGCAAAGTTGAAAGAGCAGGCAAGCGCTATGGGCGAAGGTGTCACCTACCAGTCGGGTAAAAAGGTTGAAACCTCCGACTTTACCGGCTATACGGCCGTCTATGCCTTCAAGGACATCAACACGCTTATTCTCAGCCAGCAGGGCCCCGCGTTAGGTGCACCGGGCGGAGAAGGGCAGACGGCGCGGATGGTCAGTTTCCATTTCACCAAAAGCGTTCAGGGTTCTCCCGCATCTCTGATCATCGAGCAGCCCGCCGTGGAAAAGCCCTCTGCCGAAACGCCCGCTCAGGAAGCCTCGCCGGCGGCGACTTCCGCCCCCACCGGAACCGCCCCGGATGAAGAAGCCGCCAAACTGGCAAAGATGTTCATGGGAATGAAATTCGATCTGGCCATCGACATAAACGGCGACATCGTCTCCACCAACGCCACTTACCGCGACGGCAACCGCCTCACCCTTGTCGAATTCGACATGGAAAAGCTCGGCAATTCGGCAGCCGGCATGGAGAAACTGAGCCGGATCAAGCCGGGTGGTTCGCTGGGTGACGTAAAAGACGTTCTAAAGGACATTCCGGGAATGAAAGTGGATATGAATAACAAGCTGAACGTGGTGTTCAACAAGTAGGGACCGAAATAACAATAAAGCTCACAATGACAAAATTAACGGGATGGACAGGATAGACAGGAGCAAAGGCTTGTTTTAATCGGAAAAAGATTTTGTGTTTATCCTGTTCATCCCTCTTATAGAAAAACATTTGTGATTAATGCCAATTTTCCGCTGGCCTGAAAAATCTCCCTCCCCCTTGACGGGATAGGGGCAGGGAAGTTGCCATGATTTCGGATGGCAGGGGCCGGTTTCAAACCCGCCCCTGCAGCACCCACCCCCCGCGCCTATGACATCCTGCCCGGTCCCTCGCCACTGACCGGACCGGACGCGGCCTGCCCGCCCTCCAGTCCTGCCTTTGTCTCTTTCTTCACCAGTTGCGCAAGCAGCACGTCGAGCAGTCCGCCCTTGTCGCCGGCGACAAGGATATCGGGAGTGATCCTGATGTTGCCCTCCGCGACTTTCTTGATCACCTCGATGGCCGTGATTGCCTGTTGTCCAAGCGCCGCGTTCTGCTTCCGG
>DASRZQ010000025.1:0-21645 GCA_035686205.1 Geobacteraceae bacterium | reverse complement strand
CAACAACTTCCTGGCGGCACTCGGCAGGAGCAAGGGAGCGTTCATCCAGGTAAACCTGACCGCCGACACCAACCTGAAAACGGTCGATGAATTCAAAAACCTCGTGGTGCGCCAGCGCAACGGCAGCATCATCCGTCTGGGAGACATCGCGGATGTGTCGCTCGGGGCCGAGGACTATGACGCCGAGGTCCGGTTTTCCGGCCAGACCGCGGTCTTCATGGGAATATGGCCGCTTCCCAACGCCAATTCCCTGGACGTCATCAAGCGGGTGCGCGCCGAGATGACGTCAATCCAGCACGACCTTCCGGCCGGGCTCAAGGCCCGCGTGGCCTATGACGCCACGGACTACATATCAAGCGCCATCCAGGAGGTGATCAAGACCCTTGGCGACACACTCCTGATAGTGATGATAGTCATCTTCCTGTTTCTCGGCTCCTTCCGTTCCGTCCTGATACCGGTCGTCGCGATCCCGCTGTCGCTGATCGGCGGCGTGTTCCTGATGCAGGCATTCGGTTTCACCCTCAATCTTCTCACACTGCTCGCCATTGTCCTGTCGGTGGGCCTGGTGGTGGACGACGCCATCGTGGTTGTGGAGAACGTGGAGCGGCACATGAGCCTGGGGAAATCACCCATGCAGGCTGCTCTGGTCGGCGCCCGCGAATTGGTCGGACCGATCATCGCCATGACGATAACCCTGGCCGCGGTCTATCTCCCCATCGGCCTGCAGGGCGGGCTGACCGGATCGCTCTTCCGCGAATTCGCCTTCACCCTCGCGGGCGCGGTCGCGATCTCCGGAATCGTCGCCCTCACCCTGTCGCCGGTCATGTCGTCCAGGCTGCTCAAGCCGGGCATCGAGGAGCACGGCCTGGCGGGCATCATAGCACGCGGATTCGAGCGCCTGAAAAGAGCCTACGGCCGCCGCCTCGACGCCACCCTGGCGGCCCGCGCGGCAGTCTATACGGTCTGGATCGTGGTGTCTCTGCTTGCAGTGCCGCTGTTCGTCATGTCCGCCAAAGAACTGGCGCCCACCGAGGACCAGGGGGTCATTTTCGGAATCCTCGATTCGTCGGCCAACTCGACCCTCGACCAGAACAGCCATTTTGCCGCCGCCGTCAACCAGGTCTTCATGAGCGTGCCGGAAACCGACTTCACTTTCCAGGTAACTTTCCCCAGTTCCGGGTTCAGCGGCATGGTGACCAAGCCCTGGGATAAGCGGAAGCGCAATATTTTCCAGATCATGCCGGAGGTGCAGGACAAGCTGCAGAAATTGCCCGGTGTCCGGATCTTTCCCGTGACGCCGCCGGCGCTGCCGGGCGGCGGCGATTTCCCGGTGGAAGTGGTGCTGGCTTCGACCGCCGAGACCGGGCAGATCCTGGACTTCGCCCGACAGCTGCAGATGAAGGCCACGAAGAGCGGCATGTTTTATTTTCCGCCGCTGATCGACGTAAAAATCGACCAGCCCCAGTCGGAGTTCATAATCGACAAGGACAAGGTGGCCGCGCTGGGGCTCAACCTGGAGCAGGTCGGGGCGGACCTGAGCGGGATGGTCGGGGGAGATTTCGTCAACCGCTTCGATATCTCCGGTCGCAGCTACAAGGTGATTCCGCAGATTCAGCGGACCGACCGGCTCAACCCCGGGCAGCTGGAGAACGTCTATGTAACTGGTCCCAACGGCAACCTGATCCAGCTCAGCACCATCGCCACCCAGCGGGATACGGTCGTGCCCCGCTCGCTCAACCGCTTTCAGCAGCTGAACGCTGTCAAAATAAGCGGCGTCGCCGTCCGGCCCCTAGATGAGGCTCTCCGCTACCTGGAAGGGGAAGCGGCAAAAATCCTTCCCAAGGGTTATGTCGTCGACTATACCGGGGAGTCGAGGCAGCTGCGTACCGAGGGGAACAAATTCCTGCCTGCCTTCGCGCTGGCGGTCATTCTGATATTCCTGGTGCTGGCGGCCCAGTTCAACAGCTTCCGCGACCCGTTCGTCATCCTGGCGGGCTCGGTGCCGCTGGCCATGTTCGGCGCGCTCTTTTTCACCTTCCTGAAAATGCCGGATCCGAACATGCGGTACTGGACCAACGGGTGGACCACCACCCTCAACATTTACTCGCAGGTAGGCCTGGTAACTCTGGTCGGTCTGGTGTCCAAGAACGGAATTCTGATCGTCGAATTCGCCAATAAACTGCAGCTCCAGGGTTTTCCCAAGCTGGAAGCGGTGCGCCAGGCTGCAATGACCCGCCTCAGGCCGATCCTGATGACCACGGCCGCAACCATCGCCGGTCATTTTCCGCTGACCCTGGTTACCGGCGCGGGCGCCGCCGCGCGTAATTCCATAGGCCTGGTGCTGGTCGGCGGCATGTTCATCGGCACAATCTTCACGCTTTTCGTCGTTCCGTCCATTTACATGCTCATAGCCCGCGATCACGCCAAGGTCCGGGAGCGGGAGGCCGCCGTCGCTGCGGCGGAGGCATGATTCAGTGATCCGGCGCGGCCCGCGCTTCGATTCGGGCATTAGGGAGTTTCAGCATGACAACCAGGAAAGATATAAAGAGATACAGGGCCAACCTGGCCGATGAACGGAACAGCGCCGCTCTTTACCGGGCACTTGCGGCCGATGAGAAAAGCCCGGAGATCGCCGAGGTCTACCGGCGGCTTGCCGATACCGAACAGGCGCATGCCGAGGCATGGGCCGAACGGCTGCGGGAAGCCGGCGTAAAAGCGCCCCGCTTCCATCCCTCGTGGCGGACACGTGTCCTTTCTTTGCTGGCGAAGCGCTTTGGCGTCGGTACGGTGCTTCCCACGCTGGCTGCCATTGAAAGGACCGCGTCGGCCGGGTACGACAGCCAGCCGGAAGCGGAGAGCATGGTTGCCACGGAGCGTTCACATTCCAGGGTCCTCCGCCAGATCGACGCGTCGGTTCGGGGCGGCATGGTCGGCGCGGCAGTGGCCCGGATAGAGGGACGGCACCGGGGCGCAGGGGGAAACGCCCTGCGGGCGGCGGTGCTGGGGGCCAGCGACGGGCTGCTGTCCAATTTTAACCTGGTCATGGGCGTGGCCGGTGCCAGGCTGTCCGGCGGGACGATCATGCTGACCGGGTTTGCCGGACTGCTGGCGGGAGCGATCTCCATGGCGCTGGGCGAATGGATTTCCGTCCAGAGTTCCAGGGAACTGTACCGGGAGCAGATGCGAAAGGAAAAGGAAGAGATCGCCGCTGATCCGGAAGAGGAAATAGAGGAACTGGTGCTGATTTACCAGGCGCGCGGCATGCAGGAACCGGAGGCACGCGCGCTTGCGGAACGGATCATGGACGACCCCGAAACGGCCATGGAGACGCTGGCCCGCGACGAACTGGGGATCGACCCGGGAGAGTTGGGCGGATCGGCCTGGGAAGCTGCCCTCACTTCATTTTTCCTCTTTTCTTCCGGGGCGGTCCTGCCCGTCATTCCCTACATTTTCCTGTCGGGAAAGGCCGCGTTTCTGGCGAGCGCAGGTCTCAGCGCCGCCGGACTGTTCATGACGGGAGCGGCAATTACGCTGTTTACCGGCCGCACGGTTTTATTTTCCGGCATCCGCCAGGTGCTTTTCGGCCTTGCCGCGGCAACGGTCACTTTTTCCATCGGGCACCTTGCAGGGGTGGCTTTGGCCGGGTGAAACGTATGCGCTGTGCCGGAATCCGTTCTGTTTTGATTGCCTAAATCGTTAAAAAGTTTTATCCTTGCCGCAGTTTGAATATTTTATGGGCAGCGTGGCCAGTCCATGCCGCCATCGGAAGAGAGGTATCTAAATGAAGAAACCAATGACCGTGTTTGCAGTGCTTGCCTTTGCCGGCTTCATGGCTTTGCCGGTCCATGCCGCTGAAACTTCGCCCGCGGTCCAGCCGAAACCGGCTGCGTCCCCGGCACAACCCAGTGCGCAAACCACCGCACAGCCGAGTCCGGCAACTTCCGCAAGTCCGCCGGCCGTTCAAACGCCGCAGGCCTCGACCATAAATCAGGGGACCGGTGGAAGTGCTCCGGCTGTACCCGCAAAGCCGATCCTTCCCGTTACTGTGACTCCGGCAAATGCGTCCAAACCTGCGCCGCAGATTCCCGCCAGACCCGAACCGGCTGTGAAAATAGGATTTGTCGATATGGTGAAGATAGCCAACGAATCCGTTCCGGGGAAGGCCGCATACGCGGACATAAAGGCCAGGACCGCCAAGGTCAAGTCACGGGTCGAGGCGAAAAAGAAACAGCTGGAAAAGGAGAAAGCCGAGATCGAGGCAAGCATCCAGTCTCTCACTCCACAGCAGAGAAACGCCAAGGCCAAGGGGTTCCAGAAGAAGCTCGAAGATTTCCAGAAATTCGTGGAGAAATCGCAAAAGGAACTTGAGGCAAGAGAATCCGAACTCCTCGGAAATCTTTACAAGTCCATCGAGAAATCGGCGAACGATTACGGAAAGGCCAACGGCCTGGTGGTCATCGTTTCGAGAAAGGAACTTCTTTATGTGGGTGAAAATGTGGATATAAAAGACATTACAGACGAAATTACCAGGGCGGTGAACACCGGGGAGCATAAAAAGTAAGTGATTTAGCCGTCAAAAGTCGATGTCCGATGACAAAAGGGCTGTTCGCGATAAGGATTCAAATTCGCGGGCAGCCTTTTTGTTTTCATGTGTTCTTCAATCCATCCGGAACTCAAGGAAATCGAATTCGGGGCATGTTTTTCTGCAAAGCTGCAGCATTTTAACGGTTTCGGGCTCTGTGAATGCCTTGGCCTTGCGAATGTTGGAACAAAGTGCAACACCCCTGGTTTCGATGTATTCGACATATCCGACTTTTTCAACTGAATTTTTCTTATAGGCGGCAATGGCAATTTTCCTCGAATGGTCAATCATTTCTGATGACATTTCCCGGCCTCCCGTGTCTGTCTCTTGATGTTGAACCGCTCTCGTCAGGTCGTCGAACAGGCTTGTTTTTTGATTTTTTATAATATAGTTATAGAATGATAATTATAGCAGATTTATTTTATCAGGTTTACAACTATATTTATCGAGCAATTAAAAAATAATTTTAAGCTCAAGGAGGATGAAGGAAATTATACTTGCCGGCGTTAGCTGGTATAATTCAGTTACAACCCGGGACAAAGGAGAATCGCAATGAACAGGGATGAAATTAACGTGAAATCTTCTGAAGTTGCCGAAGTTCCGAAGGTCCAGGACGAAAGAACGAGCTTTTTTGCAACTCCATACTATTGGAGCTGGTACCGCAGCATATTTGCCCGCCACGATGGCGGTGATGGCTTCGGGCGGTTCCCCGGGACTGAAGAGAATCGGTAGAAATATTTTTTCTGCCCGGCTTGTTTGGAAGATTGAGAATTTTCAGCAGTCCCGACTGTTGCCGGATCAGCTGAAATTCAAGGTGGATCTGCACTTTGCCGGAATCGGGATTTCCGAACCCGGAATTTCCCTTGTGGGGGGTGGTATTGCCTGAAGTCGCTCCTTGCAAAAGATTGTTTTTATTAGCGGATAGTTTTAAAATGTATTAAAACAATAAAATGCAAAGGATTGAGAGTTAGATGGAATCTGTAAATTTAAGAGTATACGCAAAATTCAGGGATGAAATAAATGACCTGAAAAAGGAAATAGAAGAACTGAAAAGACTGAACGGGGAACTCGAAAAAAAGGTGATTGATATCTACGGTGCATATGAGACGATCCAGTATACTTCAAGGGGAAGATTAATGTCGTGCAGCGCCGAGATTTCGAGATTGCGCCAGGAAAACAAGGAATTGAGAAAAGACCTCCAGGAGAGATGCGGCTGAGTATTTAAAGAAAAGTCAAAAGCCGCGACGCGTTGTGCGAGGCAGGCGGCTTTCGAAGGAGGTCATCTCGCAACGGTGACCATCCGGTCCCGTTTTCCCGCCGCCAGCCCTGCCGCGTAACGGTGCAGGAAATGCCGGAGGTTGATCCATATGCCGTTGAAGCCGAACGATTCCATCTCGGCTTCCGCAAGGTCCGGCGGCCATCCTTCCATCTTCATCCGGTACACGGCCACGACAATTCCGGTACGGTCCTTTCCCAGCTTGCAGTGGACGAAAACCGGCCTGTTTGGCGGATCCGCCATGATGGCGACGATTTTGTCCACCTTATGCAAATCCCCGTTATTGAACATGCCCATGGGTATTTCCACCGATTTCATTCCTGCCGCTTCAACAGCCCTCTTCTCATTTAAAGTGGTCCGCAAATTGATTACCGTTTTAATACCCATTTTTTTGAGCGTGGCATACCCCTCCGGAGCAGGCTGCGCGCCCCGGTAGACTCCGGGAGCGATCCTTCCCACGTTTTTCAGGCCGGCAAGGCCGAACAGATGTTCGGAAACCCGCGTCTCCTCCCGGCTAGAAGGGGCCGGAGGCGTTTTGTCCTTCTGAACCGGCGTCCGCCGGGCATCAGGGGGTTGCAGGGGACCGGCCTGCGAAAGGGCGGGCAGGGGGGTGAAAAGACCAGCAGCGCCAAAATCAGACACGACAAAGAAATAAATCTTTCGGGGTTTGGTGTACTTGTGAAAAACTTCATCAAGTTCCTCGGCATAATAATAATAACGGACTGAATGTCATCCGTGTCTTATTCCAATTTGCAATCAAAATATTTAAAAACATGTCATGTCGAACGAAGAGAGATATCTTTGATAAACGTTTCAAGATTTCTCGCTGGAGCTCGAAATGACAATGAATTGAATGCAACATGGTATTACAAGCTCTGTTATTCCCCGAGATACGTGTAGGACTGAAGTGTCTTGTCCAGCAACTCAAGGAAATGGCTGCTTTCCTCGATGGAAATTTTGCGCAGGGCGACCCCCTTTTCCAGGTTGTCGCGGACGCGCTTCACAATTTCGCTGCCGTCGTACTGGACGTATTTCAGACTCTCCCAGGTTGCGTCGCCATTTATGACCGTATCGATCTTGTAATTGGTCTTTTTGTTGAACGTGATGTGAACGGCGTTCGTATCGCCGAACAGGTTGTGCATGTCGCCCAGTATTTCCTGGTAAGCGCCGATCAGGAAAAAGCCTATGTAATAGTCTTCATCGGGGCGGATCCTGTGGATCGGAAGGGCCTTGGTACGGCCGCCCTCGCCGACGAAGCTGGTGATTTCCCCGTCGGAATCGCAGGTGATATCGGCGATGGATGCGATTACGTCTGGTTTCTGGTTCAGCCGCTGGAGAGGCATGATGGGGAACAGCTGGTCGATCGCCCATGAGTCGGGTATCGACTGAAAGAGGGAAAAATTTGCGAAATAGATCTGTCGCAGGCTGAGCTGGAAATTCTGCAGTTCGTCCGGGATCGGCCTCATTTTCTCGACGATCCCGTTGATCTTCCTGATTATTTTGGAACAGATCCATTCCGCGGCGGCGCGGTCGTGCAGGTTCAGGTAGCCGAGATTGAAGAGGCTCACGGCTTCCTGGATCAGTTGGATGGTGTCGTGGTAATCCTCGCGGAGCGAGTGCCTGTCGATGCTTTTGTAGATGTCGACCAGCTTTTTAACTGTCGGCGAAAGCTTTTCCGTGGTCGTCAGGTTAGATTCGAAATCAGGAAGAACGCTCGGCGAGTTTGTATTCAGAACATTGGTTACCAGGACCGAGTAGTGGGCAACCGTTGCCCGGCCCGATTCGGAAATGATGTTGGGGCAGTTGACGCCGGCTTCGTCGCAGATGTTCTTGATCTGGTAGACTACGTCGTTGGCGTATTCCTCCACCGAATAGTTGACGCTGGAAAAAAAGCTCGATTTGGAGCCGTCGTAATCCACGCCAAGGCCTCCGCCGATGTCCAGGTATTCAACGTTTACGCCCAGTTTTTTCATCTCCACGTAAATACGGGTTCCCTCTATCAGCGCGTTCTTGATCTTGTCGATCTTGGTGATCTGGCTGCCGATGTGGAAGTGCAGCAGCTTGAGGCTGTCGTTGAGCCCGTTTCTTTTCAGTATGTCGATGGCCGCGATCAACTCGGAAATGCGCAGGCCGAACTTGGCGTCGTCGCCGCCGGACGTTGCCCATTTTCCGGTCCCTTTTGACGACAGCTTCACCCTGATGCCCAGTTTGGGAATTATCCTGGTTTTCCGGGAAAGCTCTATTATTTTTTCCAGTTCGAACAGCTTTTCGACGACAATGGTAATGTTGTAACCGATCTTCGTGGCATAAAGGATGGTTTCGATGAATTCCGTGTCCTTGTAACCGTTGCAGATTATCGGCAGCCCGTTTCCGGTGGACATCGATATGGCGGCGACAAGTTCGGGCTTGGAGCCAACTTCCAGTCCTATTCCGTATTTCTTGCCGAATTTGGCTATCGCTTCGACGACCTGGCGCTGCTGGTTCACCTTGATGGGGTAAAATGTCTGGTAATTGGCCGGATAATCGTTGTCCTGGATCGCGTTGCGGAAGACGCGGGCGATGGTCGCTATGCGGCCTTCGAGAATATTCATGAACCTGAGCAGGATGGGCGGCTTGATTTTCCGCTTGATCAGGTCGTCGACCAGGACGCGCAGGTCTATTGAATGTTTCGAATTGGGGGACGGATGGACGCAGACATTCCCTTTTTTGTTGACCGAAAACAGGTCGGCGCCCCAGTTGTCGAGATTGTAAATTTTCGCGGAATTGTTGATTGACCAGCGTTCCATGGGCAGTTTCCCAACTTTCTATAAAAAAGTATCCAGGAGCCAGTAGTCAGAATTAAGAATGACAAAGCAGAATTCGGTAGACAGAAGTCACAATTCATAAATAAAACCCTTCTGACTTCTGACTCCTGACTCCTGTTTTTTCACGACAGACGACTTCTAAAATCCTCATAGGCAAAACTGCGTACGACCTTTAGATCCCCGGTTTCCGGCTCGAAAGTGCAGATGTGCGGCAGTTGTATGCCGTTAAATGTCGTCGTCTTGACCATTGTGTAATGGGCCATATCCAGGAACGCCAGCCGGTCGCCCGGGCGGAGGGGCCGTTCAAACGACCAGTCGCCGATTATGTCCCCGGCCAGGCAGGACGGCCCTCCCAGGCGATAAGTGAACCCTTTTTCGCCGGGATCGAAACCGCCGTGTATCATCGGCCGGTAGGGCATCTCCAGGACATCGGGCATGTGGCACGTGGCCGATACGTCGAGGATGACGATGTCCATCTCGTTCCGCACGACGTCAAGTACTTCCCCGACCAGGATCCCCGTGCCGATGGCGATGGCTTCGCCCGGTTCGAGGTAAATTTCAAGGCCGTATTTTCCCTTGAAATGCCTTATAAGTTCCACCAGCGCGTCAATATCGTAACCTTCCCGGGTGATGTGGTGTCCACCGCCCAGATTGAGCCATTTCATGCCCGGAAGGAACTCGCCGAACTTTTCCTCGAAGACGCAGGCGGTGCGCTCCAGCGGTTCGAAAAGCTGTTCACAGAGGGTGTGAAAATGCAGACCCTCGATCCCTTTCAGAGAGCGGCCTTCGAATTCACCGCGCCTGATCCCGAGCCGCGATTTCGGCGCGCAGGGATCATATAGTTCCGTATGGCCTTCGGAGTGTTCCGGGTTTACCCTGAGCCCGACGGACACACGTCCCTGATGTTTTTCCCATAGGGGACGGAAGCGCTCAAGCTGGTCGAAGGAATTGAAGACTATGTGGTTGGATATCTCAAGGAGTTCCTCCACATCGCTTTCCTTGAAGGCGGCAGAGAAGCTGTGCACCTCGCCCCCGAATTCCTCGCGGCCGAGGCGTGCTTCCCATGGTGAACTGGCGCAGACGCCGTGCAGTGTTTCCCGGATGATCGGGAAAACGCTCCACATGGAAAACGCCTTCAGGGCAAGGAGAATCCTCGCCCCGCTCCTCTTCTGGACCTCGTCAAGGACGGCGAGATTATGGCGCAGTCTCCCCAGGTCGACCACGTAGGCCGGGGAAGGGGAAAGTTGCAGAATTTTTTCAATATCGATACCTGTCAACTGTTTGCTTCCGATTTGACGTAGGGGCGATCCTTGTGATCGCCCTTCATGTGATTGCCTTCTGTTGGGCAGCGCCCCTACAATATTTTGCTTAAAGTTCCAGCCAATCCCCGCTTTCAATTACCTGCCAAGGCAGTCCCATGTCGGCCAGCTTCGCCAGGAAAGGGTCGGGATCGAACTGCTCCATGTTGAAGACACCCTTGCCTTTCCATTGCCCGGTGGCCATCATGATGGCGCCGACCGCGGCGGGTACGCCCGTAGTGTAGCTGATGGCCTGGGAATAGACTTCCTTGTAGCATTGCTCGTGGTCGCAGATGTTGTAAATGTATACCTGCTTCTTTATTCCGTCCTTGATCCCCCTGGCGACGACGCCGATGCAGGTGCGGCCCTTGGTCAGCGGTCCGAGGCTGCCCGGGTCCGGAAGTACCGCCTTCAGGAACTGGAGGGGGACGATTTTCTGCCCGTTGAACTCCACCTCGTCGATGCGGGTCATGCCGACATTCTGCAGAACCTCAAGGTGCTTGAGGTAGTTGTCGGAGAAAGTCATCCAGAACTGGGCCTTGCGGATTGTGGGAATATGCTTGACCAGCGATTCCATTTCCTCGTGATACATGCGGTAGATATTCATCGGGCCGATGCCCTCGGGGAAATCGTAGCTGCGCCTGGTCGAAAGCGCAGGAGTTTCGATCCACTTGCCGTCCTGCCAATGGCGGCAGGGAGCGGTGACTTCCCTGATGTTGATTTCCGGGTTGAAGTTGGTGGCAAACGGCTGGCCGTGACTGCCCGCGTTTGCGTCGATGATGTCTATCTCATGGATCTCGTCCAGGTAATGCTTGGCGGCGAGGGCTGTGAAAACATTGGTGACGCCGGGGTCGAAGCCGCTGCCCAGCAGCGCCATCAGGCCCTTTTCGCGGAAACGGTCCTGGTAGGCCCATTGCCAGCTGTACTCGAACTTGGCGGTGTCCAGGGGTTCGTAATTGGCGGTGTCGAGGTAATCGACGCCCGTTGCCAGACATGCATCCATGATGTGCAAATCCTGGTAGGGGAGGGCGACGTTGATTATCAGATTCGGCTGTTCGCGTCTGATAAGTTCTGTGAGCTCGGGGACATTGTCTGCGTCGACCCGCGCGGTCTTGACCGGGAAATCGATCTCGGCGGCGATGGCCCTGCACTTTGACTCGGTGCGCGATGCAAGGGTGATTTCGGTGAAAACGTCGGAAGCCTGGGCGCACTTGTGGGCGACTACCCGTCCAACTCCGCCGGCTCCGATTATCAGAACTTTGCTCATTTGCGAATCTCCTTTTGTTCCGGTTCAGGTGTCAAGGCTGAAGGCTAAAGTTAACCAAATGTCTGTCAAATTAATCTAGCTACCTTCACATGCCAGTTCAAATGCCTTGTTCCTTGTGTTGCGAAATATGAATAATTTTCTTGTAACCTTCAGCCTTCAGCCCATTATCCTGATTTTCAGTAATTGAACGTCGGTGGTGTCACGACCCACAATATTTTCGCTTCGGTTTTGCCGGTATTCTTGACCGAATGTTTCTTGTCGGAGCTGAAATAAAAACACTCCCCCTTTTTTACCGTATAGAACAGTTCATCCAGCTGCAGCTGGATCTTGCCGCTGAGGACATAACCGAATTCCTCGCCTTCGTGGTAATCCTGCCTGTCCATTTCCTCGCCCGGCTTCAGAGTGACGAGCGCCGGGTCCATTTCCCTGTTCTGCGCGCCGGGGACCAGGAGCTCCACCTTTATTCCTTCATTGTCTCCGGTGGACTGGACCCTGGAGTCGATGCCGAAGACGACGTCCTCGCCTCTTGACGATTCGGCGAAAAACTCCTCCATGGTGACGCCGAACACGTCGACAATATCCTTTAGTGTGGCAATGGAAGGGGAAGTTGCGTCGTTTTCAAGCTGCGAAATATACCCCTTGGTAAGATCGGCCCGTCCGGCCAGTTCTTCCTGTGTCAGCGAATTTGCCAGCCTCAGCCTTTTCAACCTCTCACCGATTTTCAAGCCAGCCTCCCGGTTTAGTAAATATAAACTTTTTGTTTAATACCAAGTTTAGCATTTCTAAACATTTTGTCAATCGGCATGTTTAGTGTTTCTAAACTTTATGTTTAATCATTTACAAACGGGTGAGCTTTATAATATAAACGGCTTGCCAAGTCAACTGTTTTTTACGGTTGCGGCGCTTTTTAATATTTCGCGTCATATGAAGGATAGCTCGTTATTTTGTTGACAAGTTACAATGGATTGATTACCTATCAGTAAGACCGGAGGCTGGCAGCTGGCGGCTGACGGCCGGGCATTCCACATAAAAGGGGGATCAAGATGCTGGCTGGGAAAAAAGTGGGGTTTATCGGCGGCGGCAACATGGCCGAGGCAATAATAAAAGGGCTTCTCGCGGGCGGCGTCCGCTCATCGGACATATCGGTTTCCGAGCCGGTTGAGGCGCGGAGGGAATACCTGTCGAAGACTTACGGGGTTTCGGTCGGCACTGATAATTCCGCCCTGGTAAAATCGTGTCAGGTGATCATAACTGCCGTCAAGCCGCAGGTGTGCGGCGAGGTTCTGCGGGGCATCGCCGGCGTGGACCAGCGGGACAAGCTTTTCATCTCCATTATGGCAGGCGTAAGGACTGAAACCATTGAATCGAACCTGGGAGGAAACGCGCGGGTGGTCCGGGTCATGCCGAATACCCCGGCCCTGGTGCTGGCTGCTGCCTCGGCGATAAGCCCCGGGAGTCTGGCGACGGCCGATGACCTTTCAGTTGCGCGCGGCATCTTCGATCTTCTGGGCACGACCTGCACGGTTGACGAAAAACTGCTGGATGCGGTCACCGGCCTGTCAGGAAGCGGACCGGCATATGTGTTCACTTTCATCGAGGCGTTGTCGGACGCCGGGGTGAAAAACGGCCTGCCCAGGGACGTCGCTTCCAGGCTTGCCGCGCAGACGGTTTTCGGTTCCGCGAAAATGGTTCTGGAGACAGGCGAACATCCGGCGATGCTTCGCGAGAAGGTTACTTCGCCGGGCGGAACGACCATCGCCGGGCTCCATGTACTGGAGCAGGAAGGGCTGCGCGGAACGATCATGACCGCGGTGGATGCCGCGACGACCCGTTCGATGGAGCTGGGGAAAAAGTAAGGGAGGCGGGAATTACAGGCTGAAGGCGTTCCGTGTGCTTTTTTGCTCAGTAGACAGACACTCCGTCACAGAAAGCCGAATTCGCGCTCGTAGTACTGGAACGCCCTTTTTACCCTGGTTGTGAGCGTGACATCCTTGATGGGTTTGGTCAGGAAGTCGAAGAACCCTTTTTCGAATGCCCTGGCTTCCTCTTCGGCGTCGGTGCAGTCGGTCATCAGGATTATCGGGATGGGCCTTGTCTCGGGAATGTTTTTCAATGCGTCGAAAAGTCCGTAGCCGTCCAGTTTCGGTATCTTCCTGTCAACGATGATAACCTGTGGTGAGTCGGAAACTGCTGATTTGTATGCTTCCATTCCATCGTTGGCGGAAATTATGTGGTAACCCTCTTTTGACAGTATGTGACCCAGCATCGTACAGAGCAGGTTGTCCACGTCCACAAGAAGGATCGTTTTATCCTGTGGCGCGGCCGGGTCCTTGCCGAGATAGTGAATACTTATGGCGGCGATGATTTCCTTTCTGGTGGAAATGAAAGGCACTATCTTGAGACCATTGTTGGCGGCGATATTGGAAACTATCCTGGTGTTAGTGGGGTCCGCCATCGCAAGGGCAAGCCTGTCCCCTTCTATTTTCAGAGGGAACAGCATGTTTTCCATGGCCACGTCCGCCGGAATCATTGCCAGCAGTTCGGGGGGAAACTGGTGGGCGGCAAAGTTGCTAACAACCCTGAAGCCGTACTGGACCGCAAGTGCGTTTGCAAGCTCTTCGCCCGTTATCAGCTCGGTTTCCTCGAGCATTGTTCCGAGCCTTTTGTTGAACCTTTTCGCACGCGCCAGGGTCCTTTGCAGGGTCTTTTCCGAAATGATGCCCTTTTCCTTCAGGATCTGGCCGAGCAGTTTTCTCTGGTTTCCCATATAGTCTCCGAAAGCCTTTTATAACCCCATCTAAGGTACGAGTCTATAAAAATATGATTCTAGAATAAAAAAATACAAATTAATTTAGAGCTTGTTCGTAAATAACGTTCTGACGGGTCGCGCCCGGAATGCTTTATTTACGAACAAGCTCTATATTCTCTAATCTTCGGTTGCCTTATCCGCCGGCCTGTTCAAAGCCTCGAATAATTTTATCTGCTCCTGCATGGAAAGTTTTTTCCGTCGCGCACATTTTTGCCCCAGGCACATTCTGCAACGGTCATCGCTGCACCATTGGCAGAATGCGCAATCGGCACACGGGTATTTCTTGTCTTTGCACGACATGGTATCTTCCGGTCTAGAAGACTATGTTTCTCTTCGGGGCAGTACCCTCCAGAATCCTGACAAAAGCCTTGCCCTGGTCGGCGTTGATCATCAGATATCGGGGTATGACCATCGGATTTTCCCGAGGCCCGGCATGGCGGGCCACTATGGAAAATCCCGCCCGGTAGCCGTCGGCGGCAGCCTTTTTAATCAGGTAGTCGTCATATATCCCGAAGGGCCAGGCAAGCATATCAACGCTGCCTCCAAGCTCCTTTTCGATCCTGGCTTTTGATTTTTTGAACTGCACATCGACGAACTTGTCGAATTCGGCCGGTTTCATCCGTTTTTTGTCGTGCCTGAAGTTGGGATGCCAGAAGGTGTGGGACTGGATATCGAACAGCCCGGTTTTCTTGAGCTCGCGCAACTGGTCCCAGGTCATGGCGTAACTTGCGTTGGAGATGGCTGAAGGATATACGAACACGGTTACCGGTATCCTGTATTTCCTCACTATGGGCAGCATTTGCGTATAGACAGAGATGTGAGCGTCGTCTTCGACGATTATCACCGATTTCGGCGCCGGCGCCGGTCCTTTATTGAGGTAGTAGTTTACGAGCATCCGAAGCGGGATTACCTTGTATCCGTTATCACGCAGGTATTTCAGATGCGACTCGAATACAGCGGTGGTTATGGTCATGGAATCCTTGACCGTAGGAGCAAGCCGGTGGTAGAGAAGTATCGGCACATCCGGCGCGGCGGCGGGCTGCGCGGGCACGGCGGCAAGCGCAGGTGTGGTGAATAAGGAGGTCGAAAGCATCAGAAAAAGCATCAGGCGTAACATCATGGGGTTTTGTGGTTCCTTTCGGCAACTGGATTAAAAAGTAATGTCCGGAAATTGCGGTATATGACTTCATGCCTCTGTGGGGCCGGGACGGGTCATCTTCCTGATAATCGCGGCTTGGCCGGGATAGAGCCGGATGAGCTCTTCAGCGTCTCCCATCTCGAAGTCGCGGAAATCGAACCCCGGAGCGACCGTACAGCCGACCAGGGCGTATGATCCCGGGGAATCGAGACAAGCGCCGAACCAGCAGCCCGCCGGGACAGCCGCCTGTAAAGTCTCGCCATTGTCCGGATTGTCTCCGAGCCTTATCCGGCGGTATTCCCCTGCTTTATCGATTACATGAATGATAAGGGCGGAACCGGCGTAGAAATGCCACAATTCGTCGGATTTGATGCGATGGAAGGCGGAAAAATCATCTCCGTCCAGCAGGAAATATATGGCGGTTGAAAAGTTGCGCGCTCCGTCAAATCCCGCCGACAGGGCGTTTTCCGGAATTGTCCCGTCCGACCGGTACGTTTCGCGGAAGCACCCACCTTCGGGGTGTTTGACAAGGGCGAGTTTTTCTATCCAGAAAGTGGCGTCTCTCATATTGCAATCATAATTCCCGAGTTTTGAATTCTATCACTGCGGCTCATCGTCATGCAACCTTTAAAAGTTGTCGGGCAACTTTTAAAATGTGGGCGGCAGACGGTATCGGACTGGCGGCAGACGGGCCCGGGGCTCTAATGAAAGCCGTGTATCTGTCCCTTGACATTAAAACAGTTGTGAGTTAGTTTGCAAATATATATGCGTTTCGCGCGGCGCCTGTATAACCGGGGAATAACATCAGGGCGCATTCCTCATGCAAAAAGGGGATTCTGATGGAGATTGCTCTTTACATCGCGATTTTCGGCGCGGCGGGATGTCTGTCCCGATATTATCTCTCCGGCTGGGTCTACGGAATTCTGGGCAGGGCATTTCCATACGGCACTTTCGCCGTAAACATCACAGGCGCATTCATAATCGGCCTGATCATGGAATTCGGTCTCAGGAGCACACTGATCCCCCCGTCAATACGTCTCGGCATGACCGTAGGTTTTCTCGGCGGGCTGACGACCTTCTCCACTTTCAGCTACGAGACATTCAGACTTCTGGAGGAGGGGAATTTTGCGATAGCTACCGCGAATGTGCTTTTCAGCGTTATCACATGCCTCTTTTTTACCTGGCTGGGAATAATCGCCGCGCGATACCTGTAGGAGGGCAGAAATGACCAAGTTTACCGGTGAAAAGGTTCTGATGCGGGTCCATATCAGCGAAAACGACAAGCACGGCCACAGGCCGCTGTACGAGGCGCTTGTCGAAATGCTCATGCATGAAGGCTTTGCCGGCGCGACCGTCCTGCGCGGGGTTTCCGGATTCGGTCCGCATCTCGTCTACCACACCGACAAGCTGCTGGATCTGTCGAAGGAGCTGCCGATGATCATCGAAGTTGTCGCGGCCGAGGAAAAGCTGGAAGCGGTCATGCCAAAAATCGACTCGATGATGAACGGCGGCATCATTACCTTTGAGAATGTCAGGGTTATGCGCTATTGCGACAAGAACGACAAGGTTTGCGAGCTGAAAGAACCCTGAAATGCGGGACGAAAACCGAGGAGCAGGCGACTGATATGCGGAATACGGCAAGAAAGCTATTCCTGGAGATGGCGGTCATTGTCCTTGTCGCCGCGGCGGCAGGGGCAATCTGGAACCGCGAAATGCTGTACGTCGTCTGGACGGGAGCGTCGGGAGAGACGGTGAAACCTGTTCCCGCATCGGCGGATCAGGGCGGCATTCCGCTGCCGGCGGGCCTGATGCAGGTGAAGGAGATGTATGACCGCAAGGAGGCCGTTTTTGTCGACGCCAGGGACGAGTTCGCCTTTGCAGGGGGACACATCCGGGGGGCGCTGTCCCTGCCCCTGGGGCAATTCGAGGCAAAATCGGCCGAATTTGCAGGGAAAGTTCCGTTCACCGCCGAAGTTGTCGTTTACTGCAACGGCTATGGATGCCATGACAGCATGACGGTCGGCAAGAAGCTGATGTCGAAGGGGTATCGCCAGGTTTACGTATTCGAAGGCGGATATCCCGAATGGAAGGACGGCAAACTTCCGGTCGAGGGGCGGAATCCATGAAAAAGGGAATCGGAAAATATTTTCCCGTTGTCGTCAGAATAGGGCTGGGGCTTGTTTTCGTCTATGCCGGTATTCTCAAGATAATGGATCCGGTGGCCTTTGCCGGAAGCGTCGCGGCCTACAAGATTCTTCCTTACAATTTGAACTACCTTGTCGCCGCGATACTCCCCTGGGTCGAGACGACATGCGGAGCGCTGCTGATCGTGGGCTGTCGCGTCAAGGCCGCCTCCTGCATCATTATTGCCATGAATCTCGTCTTCATGGCGGCCCTGGCGTCCACAATCGTTCGCGGCCTTAATGTCGACTGCGGCTGTTTCCGGCAGGGCGGGGACAAGACGCCGGCCTGGGTGGCGATCCTGAGGGATGTGGCGTTCCTGGCGGCGGCGATTTTCCTGGCGCGTCTGCCTGAAAAGCGGCCCCGATTTTTCAATTCATCAAATCCGGAGTGAACATTGTTTAAAGAAGTGATTGTTATTGTTTTTGCCTATCTTATTGGTTCCATTCCCACAGGACTTCTGCTTGCGAAGGCATTCGGCGGGGTCGACATACGCGAGACGGGCAGCGGCAACATCGGCGCGACCAACGTGTACCGCACGCTGGGACGAAAGGTCGGCCTTCTCACTCTCATCGGGGACTGCCTGAAAGGGGTAATACCGGTCATCGCGGCGAAATACGTTTTTAACTTCCCCGACTTTTGGATTGCCGCTGTCGGGCTGGCGGCCTTTCTCGGGCACGTCTATACCGTTTTCCTCGGCTTCAAGGGGGGCAAGGGCGTTGCGACGGCTCTTGGCGTGTTTCTCGCCGCGTCTCCGCTCTCAGTAATCGCCGCGCTGGTCGTTTTTTCCCTAGTTCTTTACAAATGGCGCTTTGTTTCGCTGGCCTCTGTCACCGCGGCGGCGTGCATGCCTTTGCTGGTGACGCTCATCTCCGGGAAACCCGAAACAGTTGCCATGACCATTGTCATAGCGGTCATTGTCATATACAGGCACAGGGAGAATATAAAAAGGCTGAGGGCGGGGACTGAAAGCAAATTCAGGGCATAAGAAAAGAGCCGGGAAACCGGCTCTTTTTCCGTCACATGTCCGTCAGGACGTGGTCGTCGTAAAGTGATTCCAGGCGGTACTTGTGCTTTTTCTCTTCATTGGCCAGCATGGTGAAGAGCTTTTTCAACTCGGGATCATCAGTCATCGTTTCCGCTTCCGAATAAAGCCTGCAGGCTTTCTCTTCGCCTTTCATGGCATAGACGAGAATTTCCTGGTAGGTCATGTCCTCGCGGTACGGGATGTCCACGAGGTATTCGCTTATTTTCAGATCGGGCGCCGGTCTGTACTGGTAGCGGGCGATTTTTCCCCTGTCCAGCTGACGGATGAACCTCTTGTGCGCCGCTTCCTCCTCGGCCATCTCCTCGAAGAGTTTCTTGGCGGACGGATTTACCGAGGCTTTTGCGGCGGATTTGTATAACCTGTAGGAAGCGTCCTCTTTTTCAAGGGCAAATTCGAGAATATCGTCAATCGTGCTGAATTCCATCTGTCAACCTCCGTTCTGTTCCGGGTCTCCACAAGTTCTCGCGAGACCATACCCTTGTAACAACAATTGCCTGTGTTGTCAAGAAAGGGGTCCGGACTTGAAAAGCAAAAGCTTGTGTTTCAAAAACAATAATCGTAATTCCATTTCATCGGGAAGTCTCAAGTGAAACGGTTTTTCAATTTAGAAAAAATTTCATCCATGAGCGCAAAGTGGAAAATTGCGGGAATTGCCGCTCTGATCACCCTGGCCGCCGGCATTTTCTGTATCCGCTGCGCAGTTTTCCTCTGGCTGCCCCCGGGCAGCGGCAAGCATGCCTGGATTTTCGAGTTCAGGGAAGGATATTCATTGAAAAAAATTGCCGGTCAGCTGGAGCAGACTGGCGTCGTCTCCAGCGAAAGGTTCTTTATTCTCTATGCCAGGCTCAAGGGGGCGGAAGGCGGGATAAAGGCCGGCGCTTACCTGTTCAACGACGGGATGACCCCGGCCGTCATATTGCACAAGCTTCTGACGGGTGATGTTTATGTGCGACGGTTTGCGGTCCCCGAAGGCTATTCCATGTACCAGATAGCCGAACTGCTCGACCGGCGGGGCATCGTCGGCAGGGAAGCCTTCCTGGAGCAGTGCGAAAATCCGGCTCTGCTCGCCGAGCTTGGAATAAAGGCGACCAGCGTGGAAGGATACCTCTATCCCTGCACTTACGACATCGCCCCCCGAACGACCGCGGCGGACCTTGTCAGGATGATGGTCCGTCAATTCAGGAAACATCTCTCCGCGGAGCTTGAAACAAGGTCAGCGGCGGCCCGTTTGAGCACGGGGGAAATCCTGACCCTTGCCTCCATGGTGGAGAAGGAAGCGGTGGCGCCGGGGGACAAGCCCCTGATTGCTTCCGTTTTTCTTAACAGGCTGAAAAAAAAGATGCCGCTGCAGAGCGACCCAACGGCGGTGTACAAGATTCGCGCCTTCGCCGGCAAGGTTTCCAGGGAAGACATAATGACCGACAGTCCTTACAATACCTACAAGATCAGGGGGCTGCCGCCCGGACCGATAGGAAATCCGGGAAGGGACGCAATCGAGGCCATTCTCAATCCCGCCAGGACGAAATACCTCTATTTCGTTTCAAGGATGGACGGTACCCATTATTTCTCGACAACCCTAGAAGAGCATAACCGCGCAGTGAACAAATACCTGAAATCCGGGCCGGCCGCCGGGACGGACATGGACAGGAAAATGCCGGAGTACAGGAACGATTACCCGATCCTGACTCAACGGAAAGTTCGCTGACGACGGGAATTATCAAACGGTTGGTTAATTCCGGCTCTTCACAGCTTCCATTCAACGAGCAGATTGATTTCATGCCCTCCGTAACCGCCGTGACGTGGCGCATCCACTCCGTATCCGTATCCCGCGCTGAAGGTGAGGTCTTTGGTCAGATTGAAAATAATATCGGCGCCGAGCCCGTTCAGGCAGTGCCGCCGCAGCTCATGGTCGGGGAGGTAGTCGACGAGGGCATAATCCCAGTCAAGCTGCAGCATGATTTTGTCGAAGTCCGGAACGGGCCGCAGCCTGTATGAAGTGTTCAGCAGGAAAAAGCTCCTGGCGAATATTTCGTGTATGTAGTATCCGTGGAGAATGAAAGGAAATTCGTCGCGAAACGGCAGTGCGCTTCCCAGCCGGAAACAGGAGAGTTCGTCGGTATCGCCTGTCGTCCCGGCCGTCATCGAGACGCTTGCCGTGTGGTCCAGCCAAACGGGCATGGCGCCGCTTAATATGACCCAGCTCTGCTGGGTAAGGTGATCCGTGGATTTCAGGGCGCCCGGCGAACCGTGTGTTCCCGCCTTTACCCTGTAGTCGGCTTCATGCCACAGTGAAAATTCCAGCGCTTTTGTCTTCACCAGTTCGGGCGGAATACCGCCGAAACGGACACCCACTCGGGCGGAGTGAATAAATGTGTCTCCCGGAAGCCTGTATGCCGGGCTCGTGTCGCTGGTGCGATCGTAAAGCGCATACTGGGTCCCCAGTCTTATCAGTCCTTCCACAGGCAGGATTCCGGCGATCTTGAAGGGGTGGACATAATACGAGACCGAGGCTTCCGCTCCGTCACCCTGAAAAGATTCGCTCCTGCTGTACACCCCGTTCTGTATCTGTTCGAAATTGTTATTGAAAAATCCGCCTCCTATGCTGATTCCGATTGCCTGCCCCTTGCCCGGCCAATTGTCGCGGATAGCTTCCAGGAATATGTAGGGGGACACAATCGCGCGAACGTAAAGGTCCTCATCGAAGAAATGGGGACGATTCCAGAGGAAATAACCGTAACCCGACACCGGTCCGTTTCCGCGCAGCGGCCCTTCGAAGCCCAGTTCCAGGTAGGAGCGCGGGACGGGGTCTATCTGTGCGGACGCCTTTCCGGCCGTAAACGAGAAAAACAGGAACAGAACCGGCAGAATGACCCGGCGCAACAGTGAACTCCTTGGTGAAAGATATGCAATCGCCGGTATCCGCATTATCCGGAATTTCCTTTCCTGTGGATGGCCGCAGGACTGTCCGGGACGGCGTTAAATGTATGCCGGTTCCCGATCAGGCCCAGATCGTGTCGTCTACGACATGCATTAATTATTACCGGATTCAACGGGAAATCAACCTGCGAAGGATGGATAAGTCAGTGGCAGCAGGGGGTTCGCGGGCGATCAGATGTTTTCGGCCTTCAGCGAATTGAAATATTCCATGTAGAGGTCGTAATGCCTGGTTGAATAGAGGACAAAAATGACCTTTGCAATCGAATCGTTTTTGCCGAGAAAATCGATGGTGGCGTCCAGGGCTA
>DASRZQ010000024.1:0-5640 GCA_035686205.1 Geobacteraceae bacterium | reverse complement strand
ACCGTGGATAATCGGCAATCAATCGTCATGAGGAGATGCCATGATATCTGAATCCGTACTGCCGTTTGTTCACAGATCGATCAGAAATAATCAAGCGATCAGGGAAGTTGCCACGGCAGCCACAGACCTGTTCCGCCAGATGTCCATCAAGCCGCATGTACCCAAGGTCCGCAGGCGCGAACTGTCCCTCCGGCACAATTTCCCCAGCGTCCATTCGGTCCGCTGCGGATTCTACAGGGAAAAAGGGGCCGGCGCCGTGCCCACCATAGTAATCGCCGGTTTCGTTCCTGACGCCACCGAGGTCGTGGAATTCCAGCGCTTCCTTTTCAAAAGCTTCGGCGACATTTATTACGTGAATTACCCGAGGGGGGGCTTCTCGACGGAAATGTTCTTCGCTCAGCTGGCCGATATGATCGAAAATCTGAACAACAAGGGAGAAGAGCCGGTCCTGTTCAGCATAAGCTTCGGATCCGGGCTGATGGCCGGGTTTCTCCGGTCCGGCATTTCGCGGGGATTGCGGATCCGCGGGATTGTGCTGGCAAGCCCGGTGCTCTGCAAGGAAGACCTGGTCCGGCCGAAAGGGGAAAGAACAGGCGGAGTAAGAATGCTCGAAAGCAATCTGAACAGGATTCTCAGGGCCGACCCCGACAATTCGGAAGAGATAAACCGTCAGATCGAACGGGCAAGGCGCTGTTTCCAGGCGCTTTTCGAAGCCGGGGCAGAAAACCGCAAACTCACACGCAGACATCTCTCAATACGGAAGAAAATCATGGACGTACTGGAAAAAACAACGTTCACGGGCGGTTATGAGAGGGTAATGGCACTGAAGCAGTTCGCCGTTCCCGATCCCTCGGAACGGCTCTTTCCCGGGCCCGCGCTGGTCCTGTATGCCGAATCCGAGGAAAATGTCCTGGTGGCGACATCGCCCACCCTTGCGGCGCTGAACGATCTAGGAACTTTCCGGGCCATTCTGCCGCGCGGAACAATAAAGAAAGTCGTCTCCCGGGATGGAGGAGATCCCGTCGCCCACGCCTCGGTCATATTCCACCACGGCGATTACAACCCGCTGCTTGCATCATGGTATTCCGGACTGCCGGCGCGGGAACTGAGGACGGCGCTTTAAATCAACATGATCGAGTAAATAATCAATGAATTTTTTAGTCAGAACTCTGGCCGCGGCAAGAGCACGCAGGTTTCTCGCCAAAGATCCGGTCCGGGAACAGCGCGCCATTTTCCGCTATCTGCTGAACAAAGCGGCCTCAACGGATTTCGGCAAAGACCATGATTACGCGGGACTTGCGGGCATGTCGTTTACAAGGGCTTATGAAGAATATCAGCGAAGGGTTCCGGTACGGACTTACCGTGAATTCCGGGACGAGTACTTCGAGAGGAGCTTCAGTCGTCAGGGCGGCGAACTTCGCGCATCCATGGAAAACATTTCGTGGCCCGGCAGGATTCCCATGTTCTGCGAAACTTCGGGCACCACGGCACCGAGCAAGTATATCCCCTTCAGCAGGGAAATGTTCACCGCCAACAAAAGGGCCGCTCTCGACCTGACCGCCTGCTACCTGGCCCGGAACCGGGCTGGGCGGCTGCTTTCCGGCAAGCTTCTCTACATGGCCGGCAATACCACTCTGGCGGACCTTGGAGAAGGCGTAAAAAGCGGCGACATGAGCGCCATTACCCTCTGCAACCGCCCTTTTTACCTCAAACCGTTCATCGAGCCCAGTCCCGAAATTTCCGCTCTTCCCTGGGAAGAAAAACTTGATACCCTTGCCCGGTTGCTCCTGAATGAACCGAACATAAGGGGCATTTCCGGCGTTCCTCCCTGGATACTCCTTCTGCTGAAGCGCTGCGCGGAACTTGGGGGCGGAACCCCCGCGGAACTTCTGCCGAACCTGGAACTGATTATCCATGGCGGGACGAGCATGAAACCGTACAGGAAGGAGTTTGAAGGGCTTTTTGACGGTCGTCCGCCCCATTTACTGGAGCTTCTCCCCTCTTCCGAAGCGTTCATGGCCTTCCAGCTTTTCGGGGAGGAATACATGCGCTTTACGCCATATTACGGCGTGTTCTTCGAATTCGTTCCCGTCGAGCAACTGGATGATAAAGGCGTTCCCGCCGCAGATGCGGACGCCGTGCCGCTTGAGGGAATCGAAACCGGCAGGCGCTACGCCGTAATCCTGTCGTCCTGCGCCGGTCTCTGGCGCTATCACATCGGCGACACCATCCGCTTCGTCTCACGTTCGCCGCTGTTTATCGAATTCACCGGCCGCGACAGGTTTCTCGACCGTTTCGAGGAAAAGATCACCCAGGGCGAGGTGGAAGAAGCAGTCGCCGCCCTGAACCGGCTAGACGGAGTGCGGGTTAACGAGTTCATGGTGGGGCCGGATATAGCCGGGCGGCGGCATGTCTGGATCCTTGCTCTGGCCGGCGACCGACACCCCGACCCGTCGGAGTTGTCGGTGCGTCTGGACAATACTCTGCGGACCCTGAATGCCGATTACGCGACATTCCGCTTTCAGGGCAGGATACATCCGCCGCGTGTTCTTCCCGTCGGCAAAGACGACATATACAACTGGTCCAGGGAAATCCGCGGAAAGCTCGGCGGGCAGAGTAAAATACCGCACATCGATCCGACGGTTGACGGTGAGATGGTCCGGAGCCTCCTCGATCATTGTTTGAGTTGTTAAAACGGGCTCCCGGAAAGACCTTACGGTTCAGGAAGAGGTTTTCACCGGAAATGAACAGCGTATTGACGGTTCATTCAGCGGCAATGATCCGCACCGCGACCTTCCTGTTGCTCCTGGGGCCGTCGAACTCGCAGAAATAAATCGCCTGCCATGTCCCCATCAGCAGCTCGCCGTCTTCGATTATGACCGATTCCGATGCTCCAACCAGCGAGGATTTTACATGGGCGTCGGAATTGCCCTCACCATGGGAAAACGGATAGGAAACCGGCGCAAGATTGTTCAGGAACCCGATAATGTCCCGCTGCACGTCGGGGTCGGCGCCCTCGTTTATGGTAACGGCGGCGGTGGTATGGAGGGCAAAGATGATGCAGACACCTTCCTTCACTCCGGACTTTCTGACCATGTTACGCACTTCGGCGGTTATGTCGATCAGCTCCGTCCTGGAGCGACTGCTGACTTTCATGTAGTGGACCATTTCAACCTCTCAAAGTTTGTATCCTATTTTTCTCAGCAGCGCCTTCCGCTGTTCCCTGTCCTCCGCCGTTTCCAATCCCTTCGGCGGGAACCCGTCGATGACACCGATAACCCCCCTGCCCTGGCCGCCGACCGCGACGAGCACTTCCAGCGGATTGGCGGTAGCGCAGAAAATCCTGCATACTTCCGGGCAGTTTTTTATCTGGTTGAGAACGTTTATCGGGTATGCGTTTTTCAGGAAAACGCAGAATACGTGGCCTGCCCCTATCCTTTCAACGACGTCCGCGCATTGCCCGACCAGTTCCTCGTCATTCCCTTCGGTGCGGATAAGACAGGGACCGGAAGCCTCGTTGAAGGCAACGCCGAATCTGGCCTGGGGAACTGTTGTAGCCAGGATTTCATACAGGTCCTCGGCGGTCTTGATGAAATGGGTCTGGCCGATGATAACGTTGCATCCTTCGGGAATTTCCACTTGAACAGATTCAATATCCATATTTGCCTCCTGCTGTAACGCGGATTTTCGCTTCAATTATATTAAACGAATTCGGACCGTTTTACGCACATTGCTCAAAAATTGTAACAGACGAATCGGGGAAATGGAATATTTCGGCGAAAAATGTCATGAAAAATTTATTATAGGCGGAAATAAACCTTTCTGAGTAATACTAAACTCCCGCTACAAATATTCCGCCCCCTCATAAGTTAAGATGGGGCGGGGGGAGTTATGAAGAGCCGGAACCATAACCCCTCCTGTCCTCCCCTTTCCTAAGGGGAGGGCCGCCAAGGGACACAAAGCCCTAAATATCAATTAGTTGCATGACTCGCGGTGTCCGGGAAAAATGTTGGGCATGGACAGCTTTGAAGAGGAGGGAGATTTTGATGGAAGCGGGAAATTGATTCCAATCCGATAAACCTTTATCCGTTATTCCGGCAAGCTTCCGCCTGCTGCCGGATTCCACCGGCTGCACACGTGCATGATTTGTATATGTCCACCGATTGGCTATGATATTAAGGGGAGAAATATTTATGCAATATGATTTCACGGCATATGCGCTGCGCGGAGAGATTGATCTAAACAGGCTGGCAACCGGGCTCGGAATCCCCCAAAAATACATGTGGGAAGAGCCGATGATACTCAATCCGGAAGACTTCCGTCCCCTGTCGGCGGAGCGGTCCGAACTCAGGCAGGTTTATTTGTACTATTTCGGCGGTATTGTTTTCCTGAATTGCACCGAGAATATCGTCGGTGATTTTTTCCGCAAGCTCGGGGACTTTACAGACGGAACAAGAGATTACCACGGCATCGATTTTCGGGATAAATATTCTCTTGAGATCAACCCCGGTTCGAAGCCGGCGATAACCAACGATCAAGCGGTTATGCCCGGATATGATCCCGCCTTCATCGACATCATCTGTTTCGTAATCGCCAAATCGGCGGCGCTGGAGCGGATCGAGGAAAAGGTGGATCAGGTGCTCGACGAGATGGAAGGGTTCATAGGCCTTCTTGGTCGCGGCAAACTGGGAATCCCCGACAAGAGGCTGGCAAGGCTCGCATCAATTATCCTGGGTTTCAAATATCGGTCGCTGTCGCATGTAATGGTGCTGGACAAGCCGGAGGTGACCTGGGACAACCCGGAAGCCGACAGGCTGTACCTTACCATGGCAAACCTGTTCGAACTGAACCAGCGCTACGCGGAGATAAGGCACAAATCGGAGACGCTCATGGACATCACCGAAGTTTTCAGCACCCTGAGCCACGCCAGGAGGGCCGTCCGTCTCGAGCTGGCCATTATCATCCTGATTGCAATCGAAATAGCGATCTACATCTTCGAGATACTCTGGAAACGGGGCTAGGGCATCAGAGTATCGCGGAAACGGCGCAGCAGATACCCGCGGCAAAAGCGCCGGTATCATAGTGACCCCTGTGGCATGCGCCGCAAATGACCTCGTTTTTCTCCACCCTTGTCCAGAGCGTGAGGTTTTTTGAGTCGCACCATTCGCAATACCAGACGTAATAATCACCCATAGGCATGATCTTCATAAGTTTTCTCCTGAATTTACGCAATTGCCATATGCTTGAATAACCGGGTATTACCGCGGACGCAAGGATGGCACGATGCATTGTCTCATCTTTTCATGACGGGAAGGTTACAATCCGGCAAATTGTGCATAAAACCGCGGGTTTCAATTAGAATGGAATTGACAGGACATTTGACGAGTTGCCGATAAAAAAAGCGGGGGGAATAAATTCCCCCCATCGCATGAAGGAGTTTTTCGTGTATCTTTGTGAAGCTAAAAGAGAAGCTGTGCCTGAACGCGGGCCTGCAGGTCGTCGGTCGCTCTGGTATTAGTCGCGGATGCGCCCGAAGAAGCTATGCGGCCCTGCTTGTGGATGCTGGTCATGTCGGCTTGGAGCTTCAGATTGTGCTTATTGAAGTAATAGGATACCGCTCCTCCGGTCTCAACCCAGTGG
>DASRZQ010000023.1:0-16400 GCA_035686205.1 Geobacteraceae bacterium | reverse complement strand
GGGCGTTCTGCTTGCCCGCGACCTCGCCGTCCCGGGGGTTTATCAGGTCGTAATCCTCGTCCTTTTCCACGGCCTTCATGAAAGCTTCGGTAAGACCCACGGAGATGTTGAAGTTGTTCAGCTGTTTCTGGTCGGCCTTGCTCATGATGAAATCCATGACGTCCGGGTGGTCGACGCGCAGGATGCCCATGTTGGCGCCGCGCCTGGTCCCCCCCTGCTTTATGGTTTCGGTGGCCACGTCGAAGACGCGCATAAAGGAAATCGGCCCGCTGGAAATGCCGGTGGTGGACATGACCACGTCATTGGCCGGGCGCAGCCGCGAAAAGGAGAAACCCGTGCCGCCGCCGGACTTGTGGATCAGGGCCGTGTATTTGACCGCCTCGAATATCTCTTCCATGGAATCGCCCACCGGCAGGACGAAGCAGGCGGAAAGCTGCCCCAGCTCGCGCCCGGCGTTCATCAGGGTAGGGGAGTTGGGCAGGAATTCGAAGCCGGTCATCATATGATAGAATTGTTCGGTCAGGGCTTCCGTATCGGCATTGGCGTCGAATTTGCGGTCGATGGAGGCAATGGTGGACGCAACCCTCCGGAACATATCCTCC
The DNA here is from genome assembly GCA_035686205.1 of Geobacteraceae bacterium. Classification (GTDB taxonomy): domain Bacteria; phylum Desulfobacterota; class Desulfuromonadia; order Geobacterales; family Geobacteraceae; genus CAIWTU01. Next base: position 15,798 of record DASRZQ010000023.1, on the reverse strand, counting down.
GGTTTTTCCAGCGTCTTCCCCTGCTTGTCCCGCTTCAGATATCTCTTTTCCAGCACCGTTACCGCGTTTTTCGACAGTTTGAGGTCGGAACCCTTTCCCTTTTCTTTCATGCGTCGTCTCCTTGTAAATAAAATCATAAAGCCAGTGTAAACACAATATTTTGTGGACCGGAATGAAATAAACCACAATATATATGGTCTGTCAAGTAATATGAGCGGACAAATTGTAACTTGTTGAAAAGACTGGCGGGGAAGGCAAAAGCCTCCTCCCTGCAATGGAAGAGTGTGGTGATGTCAATTTACTTAATACCGTTCTTGTGGTAAAAATTGTATGGTCTTTATTGCATGTTTTCTCTGATCGGAATACTTGACGCCTTCAGCATCAATTTAAAACTACCTCACGCAAAGACGCCAGGAACGCAAAGAAATGCAAAGGCAAAGAACATGCGTAATCAGGATTAACAGGATAAAAAGCTTTTCTGGGTAATACTAATCTCCCGCAACAAATATTCCTCCCCCTTCAAGGGGGAGGCGAGGAGGGGGATGGGATGCTTTGATGCCGAGAGACCTATCCCCACCCCGACCCTCCTCCTTTGTATAGACTGGGGAGGGAGTTTTTTGATCGAAGCGGGAGATTGATTCCAATCAGAAAAGATATAGTTTTGTATCCTGAATATCCCTGTTAATTCAAGGTTAAAGTGTTTCTGCGCTTCTCTGTGCGAATGCGTGAGTAAAAGGAGTTTTGAGCTTTATGATTTCAGCTGATTTCAAAGAGATTCGACGCAGATGGCCGGCCGGAATAACGCCGCGCCACTTTGTTTTGCCGGTTGTCCTTCTTGTTTGCGCCATGTCCCTGTCAGGCTGCATGGATCGGATACGGGACGAATATGTCCCGGGCCAGGCGACTTCGGGGGCCGGAAAGGCTGTAACCGCGGAGCCGCGCGGGGACAAGATCCCTTCCGCCGGTGAAACCGATCGGGTGAAGCCATCCGAAAATATTCCGGAGAATACTGTAAAAAATTCCATCCACCAGGGCGTGTCGCCCGGCGTGACGGATAAAGGCCAGGCATCATCCGGCTCCGCTGAAACCGGTGCAAGTGCGCCTGAAAGCCAGGCGTTTCCCGCCGAAGCCACAGTTTCCTACAACGGGGAAACGATTACCGAGGATACCGAGTGGAGGGGCAAGGTCATCGTCCGCGGTTCAGTGACCGTCGCCCCGCAGGCTACGGTAACCGTCAGCCCCGGAACGGTCGTGCGGTTCAGCCGTTCGGCGGGCGGGGAAAACACGGCGGTCCTGCTCGTGCGCGGCCGGATCGCCGCCGGCGGGACAAAGGACCGGCCGGTGAAGTTCCTGCCGATGGGCGATGAGCCGCGCTCCGCGACCTGGCAGGGCATTATGTTCCTCGCCAGCGAAAAGAACAACATTCTGGAGCACTGCCGGATCGAGGGGGCCGAAACCGGCGTGGACGCCGCCTATTCCACCGTCACCGTCAGGGATTCCATCTTTTCCGGGTGCCGGACGGCCCTGCGGGCGCGGGACTCCCGGGCGCGCATATCGGGGTGCGCGGCAAGCAACTGCGAACTGGGCGCGGGCCTGTACGACAGCGAGGCTGAAATCGCCGGAGGGACGATGGTTTCAAACCGCACGGCCATCTTCGCGAAAGGTTCTTCATTGTACCTGACGGATACGGTCATGGCGGACAATAGCAAGGAAGCCCTGCGAGCCGAGGAATCCACGGTAAAGGTAACGGGAAGCAAATTCGGCGGGAACGGCGACGGGCTGGTGCTCTCCGCCTGCGAAGGACTGGTGTCGGGCAACCGGATCGCGCAAAACGGGGGCTGCGGGATATCGCTGGCCGGATCACGGATGCAGGTGACCGCCAACGACATTTCGCAAAACGGCCGTATCGGTATCCGGGTGGCTGACGGCAAGGGAATTGCCTGGGGAAACATCATCTCGGCAAACGGCCAGTATGATGTCTACAATGCCGGTGCGGAAGACTTCAGGGCTATAGGAAACTGGTGGGGAGCGGGAAGCGCCCCTGCTTCTCCCGGAAAAATATTTGACAGGGCGGTTAACCCGGCAAGCGGCAAAGTACTGTGTTTCCCGCTGCTTCGCGATATGCCGGTCGTGGCGCCCTGAAACCGGTTGCCAAAGAACCTGTAAACATGCTAGTTTTCTATTATGTCGATATATCTGGATAATGCGGCGACCACTTTTCCGAAACCCGAGCAGGTCTACCTGGCAATAGAGCACGCCCTGAGGAAGATAGGCGCAGGCCCCGGAAGAGGCGGCCACAGCCTGGGGCTGGAAGCCACACGGGTGGTTTTCGAAGCAAGGGAGAACCTGGCCGCTTTTTTCGGCATCGGCGATTCGTCCCGCCTGGTCTTCACCCACAGCGCCACGGAAGGACTCAATCTTGCCATTTGGGGACTTCTGCATCCCGGCGACCATGTCATCACCACGACCATGGAGCACAATTCGCTTGCCAGGCCGCTGAACCACGCGGCGCTGCGCGGCGTGGACGTGACGTGGATAGCTTGCGACCGGCGGGGGGGTATCGATCCCGGACAGGTAAGGTCGGCCATCCGCAGGGAGACGCGCCTGATAGCGCTTTCACACTGCTCCAATGTTAACGGCTCCGTGCAGCCCGTGGAGGAGATCGGCCTGCTGGCCCGCCGGTCGGGCGTTCTCTTCCTTGTCGACGCGGCGCAGAGCGCGGGCGTAATACCCATGGACGTGCGGGAGATGAACATTGACCTCCTGGCCGCTCCGGGGCACAAGGGGCTCCTCGGTCCCCTGGGGACCGGGGTCCTGTATGTGGCCGAAGGAGTGGAGCTTTCGCCGCTGATCGTGGGAGGGACCGGCGGGTATTCCGACAGCCAGGAGCAGCCGGCCGCCATGCCCGAAAGGTTCGAGAGCGGTACCCTGAATACGCCGGGCATAGCCGGGCTGGGAGCGGGCGTCGATTTTATCCGTTCGACCGGCATCGAGGCGATACGGAAAAAAGAGGCCAATCTGGTCTCCGCCTTGTCCGAAGGGCTCGGCGAAATGCGCCGCGTCCGGCTTTACGGACATGAGGATCCCCGGCGGCACTGCGGCCCGGTGTCTTTTGACGTGGAAGGAGTTGATCTTTCGGAAGTCGGTTTTATTCTTGACAGGGAATATGACATCTGCGTCAGGGTCGGTCTGCATTGCGCCCCGGCCGCGCACAGGACTCTCGGGACCTGGCCGCGGGGCACGGTCAGGGTAAGCCCCGGTTTTTTCAATACCGACAGAGATATTGAATTGTTTCTAAATGCTGTGCGCAGCATTGCCGATAAATAAACACAGGAATCATCATCGATCTGATTACCGCCGAAAGGGAACCATGAAACATTTCATACTGGACACGAATGTACTGCTATACGATCCGCACGCCGTCTACAGATTCGAGGAAAACGAGATAATCATCCCCATCACCGTTATCGAGGAGATAGACCGGTTCAAGAAGGACATGAACGAAACCGGCCGCAATGCCAGGCTGATTTCCCGCATCCTTGACGATTTCAGGAAAAAGGGGTCGCTGGCGGCCGGCATAGAGCTGGAAAGCGGCGGGCTCCTGCGCGTCGAATTGTACAATACCGAACTCGCGAAGCTTCTTCCGCCCGAACTGAGCGAACAGCGCGGGGACAACCGTATTCTCGCCGTAGCGGTGGACATCAAGAACAGAAACGGGCGGGCGCCGGTGATACTGGTGACGAAGGACACAAACCTCCGCATCAAGGCCGACGCCATCGGGCTGAAAGCGGAAGACTACGAATCGGACAAGGTGCACATTGAAGAACTGTACACCGGTTTTGCCGAACTGGAGGTAAGTCCGGACGTAATTGACCGTTTTTACGGACAGGGCTGGATCGACGCCGAGTGGTCCGCCTATCCCAACCAGTTCGTAACGCTCAAGGACCGGGAAAATCCCTCCCATACCGCGATCGGCAAATTCAATGCGACGCAGAACAGGTTCGTGCCCCTTCTCAGGGTGGGAAAGGAAGGGGTCTGGAGCATCCATCCGAGGAACAGGGAGCAGACTTTTGCCCTTGACGCGCTCCTGGACGACAGCGTGAAAATTGTCACCCTTGTGGGCAAGGCGGGGACTGGCAAAACCCTGCTCGCCATAGCGGCGGGTCTGCAGAAGACGGCCGAGGACAACGTGTATAACCGCCTGCTGGTTTCCAGGCCGGTCTTTCCCATGGGCAAGGACCTCGGCTTTCTGCCCGGCGATATCGAGGAAAAACTGGCTCCCTGGATGCAGCCGATTTTCGATAACGTGGAACTGCTGCTCAGCGGGCATGAGGCGGAAAAGCGCCACAGCAAGGGATACCGGGAACTGATGGCCATGGGAATAATGGAGATCGAGCCTCTCACCTATATCAGGGGCCGATCCATCCCGAACCAGTACCTGATCGTCGACGAGGCTCAGAACCTGACCCCCCACGAGATAAAGACGATTGTAACCAGGGCGGGCGAAGGGACCAAAGTCGTACTTACCGGCGACCCGTACCAGATAGACAACCCTTACGTGGATTCTTCCAGCAACGGCCTCACTTACCTGGTGGAGAGATTCAAGGGGCAGACCATATCGGCCCACGTTACGATGATGAAAGGGGAGCGCTCGGAACTGGCCGAACTGGCGGCAAACCTGCTGGAATGACAATTCCGGACGGTCTGTTTTGGGCAAGAGAATCCAAAACTCCATGGAAACGGGGACTATACAAGAAAGGTAATTCGGGGCGTGCCATGCACGCCCTTGGTATTTTTTCATGCTGCTGCTTTCGATAGAATCATCGTGCGATGAGACCGCCGCCGCCGTCGTCAGGGACGGCAGGGAGGTCCTGTCGAATATTATCGCCTCGCAGGTGGAGGTCCACGCGGAATACGGAGGTGTGGTGCCCGAAATCGCCTCCAGGAAGCACCTTGAAGCCATATCCTTCATCATCGGCGAAGCCCTGGAAAAAGCCTCGGTAACCATTGCCGATATCCGGGGAATCGCCGTCACCCGCGGCCCGGGCCTTGCGGGCGCGCTGCTGGTCGGAATTTCGACGGCAAAGGCCATCGCATTCGCCAGAAACCTGCCCATCATCGGCATTCACCACATCGAAGGGCATCTCTTTGCCGTATTCCTGGAGCGCCCGGTAGAATTTCCCTTTATTGCACTGGTGGTATCGGGCGGCCATACCCATCTCTACCGGGTCGACGGATTCGGCCGGTACCGGCTGCTCGGTCAGACCCTTGATGACGCCGCCGGAGAAGCGTTCGACAAGGTCGCAAAAATCATCGGGCTTCCGTATCCCGGAGGCGCGGTTATCGACCGCCTCGGGTCACTGGGGGACGCGAAAAGCGTCAGACTGCCCAGGCCCCTGCTCCATGACGGCAGTTTCAATTTCAGTTTCAGCGGGCTGAAGACCGCGGTTTTGACCCACCTGAAGAAGAATCCGGTTTCCGGTGATGAAAGGATGCTTCAGGACCTGTGCGCTTCGTTCCAGGAGGCGGTTTGCGACGTGCTCGTCGCGAAAACCATTGCCGCCGTTGAGGAAACCGGCATCGGCAGACTGGTCGTCGCCGGCGGAGTGGCCTGCAACAGCGGACTGAGAAACGGAATGAGGGAGCTTGCATTGGCCAGGGGGATCGAGCTGCATATTCCCTCGCCATTGCTGTGCACCGACAACGCTGCGATGATGGCGGTGCCCGGAGATTACTACCTGGAAAACGGGTATCGGAGCGGGCTGGAGTTCGATGCGCGGCCTTCGTGGCCCCTCGAAACCGTTTCCGGGGAACTTAAAACGGGTGCATGATGGAAAGAATCCACGCAAGAAAATCTTTGGGCCAGAATTTCCTAGTTGATGAAAATGTGCTGTCGCGCATCGTCAATATTGTTGATTTATGTCCGGGTGACCGGGTCCTGGAGATCGGCCCCGGCAAGGGCGCCCTTACCGCCCTGCTGGCCCGCGAGGCGGAACATGTCGTTGCGGTGGAGCTGGACAGGCGCCTGGTTTCGTTTTTGCGGGACAAGTTTCAGAATGCGGAAAATGTTGAAGTGGTCGAGGGCGACATTTTGAAAACCGACCTTTCCGGGCTTCTCGCGGACCGTTGGCCGGGCAAATGGAAAGCGGCCGCCAATCTTCCCTACAATATCTCCTCCCAGGTACTGTTCAAGTTTATTGACAACCGCGATTTGTTTTCCGAACTGGTGCTGATGCTGCAAAAGGAAGTGGGCGAGAGGCTTGTCGCCCGGCCTTGCTGCAAGGAATACGGAATTCTTTCGGTTTTTTGCCGGCTGTATTTCGAAATTTCCCGTGAGCTGCCGGTCAGGCCGGGCTCGTTCAGGCCGGTTCCCAAAGTGGATTCTCTGGTTTTGAAGTTTCGGGTCCTGGAGTCCCCCAGGGTTGACGTTGGCGATGAGACGTTTTTCCGGAGAGTCGTCAAGGGCGCCTTCGCGCAACGGCGCAAGACGTTGTGGAACTGCCTGAAATCCGCCTTTACGGCGCTGGGTGACGTTGAGCTCGGACAGGCATTCGAAAAGAGCGGAATCGACCCGCGTCGGCGCGGTGAAACCCTTTCCCTTGAAGAGTTTGCCGTTCTTGCCAAGGTGATCACGGATTTTACGCGGCCTTGATGGTGGGGGGGTACCGTTTTGAAGCCGAAACATTAACGGCTTTCCCTGAAATTTGCATCCCGACTTATTAAAAAATAATATGATTTGGATTTTTTCCCGGTTTACAATTTCTCAGCAATACTGTAATGACCTGAAAACAGTAATCATTTTGTTTGGATGCAAAATTTTTTTGAATTCATGAAAGTTCTTGTTTGACTTAAAGATAAATTTATTATATAGAAATCCTGACAGTTGTGTAAAAACGGATTTATTAAGTCTGGCAAACAATTACTATGAATATGCAAACAAGTAACAGAAGAACGCGAAAAAGCAGGCGCTCGCAGTTGGATGGCGAGAAAATCGAAGTCCGCACCTTCGGGGGGCTTTCAATTTATTACAAGGGTTCCCCGGTTGCCATCGGGTGGGAGAGCCAGAAGGCCAGGCTTCTTTTCTGCTGCCTGCTGGTCACCTTTGACCAGTGGGTCCACAGACAGAAGCTTATCGAGGCCATCTGGCCCGGGTGCAACATGCTTTCAGGGGAAAAGAATTTCAAGACTACCCTGAGCCGTCTCAGGAAATCGTTTTCCGGCGCCAATTGCCTTAATCCCGTTCTTACGCAGGGTGAAGCGGTCAGGATAAATTTCGACGCGGTTGAGCTTGACGCGAGCCGGTTCAGGAATTATTCATCCCAGGGCATCAAGCATCTCGTGAGAGGTGAAATCAAGACGGCGATAAAATACCTGGAAGACGCCCAGGACATGTACCTCGGTGAATTTCTTCCGGAAGAGCCTTACAATGAATTCATCTCCATTGCCCGTTCGGAACTGGCGGATATTTACTCTTCCGTGCTGAAATCTCTTGAAAAAAGCTATCAGCTGGAGGGGAATACCGATGCCATAGAAATTTTTTCCTACCTGAAAACCAGTGTTTCCGCCGGGGAAATGGCATAAAAGCCCGACAGTTCCGGAGCCCGTCTTCCGCTGAAACTCCGTTTCCGCTTGCAAAAAGCACTAGAATAGGATAATAGAAAAGTCCCTGTTTCCCGCAGGGGCTTTTTGCGTTTTGGTCAAGAGGTTATTTTCCTTGACAAAAAGTGCGGTATCCTTATACTAAAAGGCTTTGGACGGCGGCAAGCGGGGCATTACAGTTGAAAATAAAGGTTGACGAAATAAAGGTTAAGCCGGTAATTGTTTCCGCTGAAGAGCCTGTTTGTGATTACCCGGCACTAGCGAGCGCATGCGATTCCGGCGAGTGTGAATTCACGGCTCCGGTCAAGATTGATCTCACGGCGGCAAGGGAATATGATCATATAAGGGTTGACGGTCATGTCGAGACCACGGCTCGCCTGCGTTGTTCACGCTGCCTCGAAGTTTACGAAACGCGGATCGCTTCATCGTTCAGCCTTTTCTATAACAAGGACTCCGGAGCGCCGCTTGATGACGAGATTGAATTGCGGGAAGAAGAGCTCTCGACCATATCATATCATGGCGATTATATAGATTTTACAAGCGAACTGGAAGATCAGCTGCTGATGGAAGTGCCTTTCAAACCTCTCTGCAAGGAGGAGTGCAAAGGGCTGTGCGGTACCTGCGGCGCAAACCTGAATGAAGGGGATTGCGGTTGCTCGCGGGGAGGGCCGGATTTCAGGTTCGGCGCATTGAAAGATTTTAAAATAAACAAATAGAAGGAGATGTCAATATGGCAGTACCCAAGAAAAAAACCTCGAAGTCCCGCAAGAACATGCGGAGGGCGCATGATTTTCTGACGCCACCTTCCATATCGATTTGCCCGCAGTGCAAGGCTCCCAAGCTTCCTCATCGCGCCTGCGCTTCGTGCGGCACCTACAAGGGTAAAGAAGTTCTGCCTGCCAAAGAGCTGTAATCCGGTGTCTTCAGTAAGATTGTCCGGCCATTCTTGTTCCGGGTCTGATATGAGAGTCGCAGTTGATGCAATGGGGGGCGACAACGCCCCCGCGGTTGAAGTGGAAGGGGTTGTTGCCGCGTCCAGGGAATTCGGCATTCCCGTAACGCTGGTCGGCGACAGCGAGCGATTGCGTCTGGAGCTTGCCAAACATGACTGTTCAGGTCTGGATATTTCCATAAAACATGCCAGTGAAGTCGTGGACATGCATGATTCCGCTTCCGATGCGGTGAGAAGGAAGAAGGATTCTTCAATCAGGGTGGCTTTTGATCTCGTGAGAAACGGCGAAGCCGACGCGGTCGTGAGCGCCGGGAATTCCGGCGCCACCATGGCGGTCGGGATGTTCGTCCTGAAGCGTCTCAGCAGCATAGAGCGCCCCGCGATCGCGACTATTTTTCCGACCCTGCGCGGCGGGACCCTTGTTCTGGATGTCGGTGGAAATGTTGACTGCAAGCCGATTCATCTGGTCCAGTTCGCGATAATGGGCGAGGTGTACGCCAGGTATGTAATGGGCATCGAAAACCCCCAGGTGGGCATTCTCTCCAACGGGGAGGAAGAGAGCAAGGGAAACGAGCTGACCAGGGAAACAAGCGCCATTCTCAAAAAGACGTCTTTCAATTATGTCGGGTATGTGGAAGGCCGGGACATTTTTAACGGCCTGGTGGATGTGGTTGTTTGCGACGGTTTTGTCGGCAATGTGGTTCTCAAGCTGTCCGAAGGCCTTGCCGAGGCCATCGGCACAATGTTGAAGGAAGAGATAAAGCAGAGCCTTCTTTCGAAGGTCGGGTATTTGCTGTGCCGCGGGGCGTTCAGGAATTTTAAAAAGAAAGTCGATTATTCGGAGTACGGTGGAGCGCCGCTTCTGGGAATCGACGGTGTGGCCATGATCTGCCACGGAGGGTCCAGTCCGAAGGCGATAAAAAATGCCATCCGTTTTGCCCATGATTACGCCCTTAAAGGCGTAAATCAGAAAATGGCGGAAAAGCTCCAGGAAAATTATTCGGTTTACATGCAGCCGCGTGAAGCGCTGGGCGATCAGGCGACTGGTTATTAAAAGGTGAATGATATGACACGTTCTCGTATTAAGGGAACCGGCTCGGCGTTCCCGGAAAAAATCCTGACCAATTTCGATCTGGAAAAAATTGTGGACACCACCGATGAGTGGATAATCACCAGGACTGGCATCAAGGAAAGGCATATCGCGGTCGAAGGCGAGTTCACGTCAACCTTCGCCACGAAAGCCGCGGAACGCGCACTGGCCATGGCTGGTGTTGTCCCCGAGGAAATCGATTTAATCGTTGTTGCCAGCGTCACTCCGGATTTCCCTTTCCCGGCCACAGCCTGCATCGTGCAGAATAACCTGGGCGCGGTCAATGCCGCCGCCTTCGATATTTCGGCTGCCTGCTCGGGATTTATTTACGCCCTTGCCGTTGTCGATAATTTCATAAAATCCGGTACCGTGAAAAAGGCTCTCGTCATCGGCGCTGAAGTCCTGTCTAGAATCGTCGACTGGACGGACCGGAATACGTGCGTTCTTTTCGGCGACGGTTCCGGGGCGGTCGTTTTGGAGGCAACCGAAGGCGACCGGGGAATTCTTTCGACCCATATCCACAGTGACGGATCATACTGGGAGCTTCTCAACCAGCCTGCCTGCGGGAACAGGAACCCGGCCAGCCAGAGGGTTCTCGATGAAAAGCTTGCGTTTTTGCGCATGCAGGGCAACGACGTTTTCAAGCTCGCCGTCAGGGCAATGGAAGAGGCTGCCAATGAGGCCCTCGCGGCGAATAACATGAATACGGCGGATATAAACCTGTTTATTCCCCATCAGGCAAACCGGCGGATAATCGACTCGATAGGAAAAAGGCTGAAGCTGGGCGACGACCAGGTTTACGTGAACCTGGAGCGCTACGGCAATACTTCCGCGGCCTCGATTCCCATTGCCCTGGACGAAGCAAACCGCGCGGGCAGGATCAAGGAAAATGATGTACTGATTTTTGACGCCTTCGGTGGCGGACTGACCTGGGCCGCAACTTTGCTGCGCTGGTAGAGGGGGGGGAGCAGGCATGAATGCCTTTGTATTTCCCGGCCAGGGTTCGCAGTACCCCGGCATGGGTAAGGAGCTGGCCGAAAATTTCAGGATCGCCATGGATGTTTTCCGCGAGGCGGATGACATCCTCGGATGGAAGCTGTCGCGTTTGTGTTTTGAGGGGCCGGAGGAGGATCTCAGGCTGACCGCGAATACCCAGCCCGCGATACTCGCCGCCAGTGTAGCCGTCTTCCGGGTACTGACGGAAGAAACGGGTCTGCGGGCCGGAATCATGGCCGGACATTCCCTGGGCGAGTACTCCGCGCTGGTCGCATCGGGCGCTCTCAAATTCAGTGACGCTATAAAGATAGTACATATGCGCGGAAAATACATGCAGGATGCCGTGCCCGTCGGCGCGGGAGCAATGGCCGCGGTCCTCGGCGTCGAAGCCGATGTCGTGCGGGAAATCTGCAATGAGGCTGCCCAGGGCGAAATTGTCGTGCCTGCCAATTTCAATTCACCCGGCCAGATAGTCATCGCGGGGCAGTCAAACGCCGTTCACAGGGCAATAGAGACGGCAAAATCGCGTGGTTTCAGGAAGGTTATGCTGCTTCCGGTGAGTGTGCCGTCCCACTGCGGCCTCATGGCGCCTGCCGGTGAACAGCTTTCGCGGACGCTGCAGGATGTCGAGGTTTTCCCCATGCAGGTCCCCGTTGTTTCTAACGTCGAGGCAAAGGCGAATTCGGACAGCGGCCGGGTAAAAGAGCTTCTTGTCGAGCAGTTGAGCTCTCCCGTCCTCTGGGACGCATCCATCCAGGAAATGATATCCCTGGGCGCGACAAGGTTTTTTGAACTGGGGCCCGGCAAAGTTCTATGCGGGCTTATAAAACGAATTGACAAAACTGTCGAGGCGGGTAATGTTGAAGATATTGCCGGTCTCAAGACAATTGTCCGGGAGGGGGTATGAGTCTTAACGGTAAAGTCGCCCTTGTTACCGGCGCTTCGCGCGGAATCGGCAAGGCGGTTGCGTTAAAGCTCGCCGCGGAAGGCGCCAATGTCGTAGTTACGGCGACATCGCAGGAAAGGGCGCAGAAGACCGCGGATGAAATTGCCGCAAAGGGCGGGAACGCCCTTGCCGTGAAAGTGGACGTGTCCAAAACGTCCGATGTGGAATCCCTGTTCGCGAAGACGGCCGAAGTGTTCGGCAGGCTGGACATCCTAGTAAATAACGCCGGAATTACCAGGGACGGTCTGCTGATGCGCATGAAGGACGACGACTGGGACATGGTGATCGACACCAACCTGAAGGGCGCGTTTGCCTGCACCCGGGAAGCGATCAAGCTGATGGGCAAGGCAAAAGGCGGAAGCATCGTAAACATAAGCTCGGTGGTGGGTGAAATGGGAAACGCCGGGCAGGCGAACTACTGCGCGAGCAAGGCCGGCCTGATCGGTTTTACCAAGGCCGTAGCCAGGGAATACGCCAGGCGCAACATCACCGTCAACGCGATTACTCCGGGATTCATTGAGACTGACATGACGGATGCCCTGTCCGCGTCCGTCAGAGAGGACCTGATGAAACAGATCCCGCTGGGCAGGTTTGGCAAGCCGGAAGATATAGCAAACGCGGTGTTCTTCCTGGTGTCGGATGCGGGCTCGTATGTTACCGGACACGTCCTGTCGGTCAACGGCGGAATGTACATGTAAAAAATACCTTTTGCATTTTTCAGATTTCATGTTAATAAGCATGAACCGTAAAGTTTGCTAAATTGGAAAAGCAAATAATTTAAATGGAGGAGAAGGTAATGTCATCAATAGACAAAAGGGTAAAAGAAATTATAGCGGAGCAACTCGGTGTGGACGAAGCCCAGGTTACCGGCGAGGCTTCTTTCATGGACGATCTTGGAGCCGACTCCCTCGACACGGTGGAACTGGTCATGGCCCTTGAGGAAGAATTCGATATCGAGATTTCCGACGAGGATGCGGAAAAAATCCAGACTGTGCAGGACGCCATCGATTATATCGCTGATCATACCTAGTAGATTCTTTTAAGGGACGGTCTTCCGGATTCAGCCGGCCGGCCGTTCCCTTCCATACTTCCGGGTCGTAAGCGTCAAGGAGTTTAATCTATGAGAAGAGTGGTTGTGACGGGAGTCGGTGTCGTATCGCCTCTCGGTACCGGCAACGGGAAAAACTGGGAAGCCCTGATGACCGGGAAATCCGGCATCGACAGGGTTACCCGTTTTGATGTGACGGACTTTCCCGTTCAGATTGCCGGTGAAGTCAGGGATTTCAATCCCGAGGACTTTATTGAAAAAAAAGAGGTCAAGAAAATGGACCTCTTTATCCAGTATGCGCTGGCCGCCGCGCAATTTGCCATGGAAGATTCCGGCCTTTCTGTGAACGAGGAAAATGCCGAGAGAGTGGGTGTCCTTGTGGGCGCCGGCCTGGGAGGGTTGCCGACCATTGAGAAATATCATCTGGCATTGCAGGACGGCGGATACAGAAAGATATCCCCATTCTTCATCCCGGCGCTTATCATCAACCTGGCTCCCGGCCACATCTCCATCAAGTACGGTGCCAAGGGTCCCAATGTATCCTCTGTTTCCGCCTGTGCGACCGGTACCCATTCCATTGGCGACGCATATCACATGATCAGGCGCGGAGATGCCGACGCCATGATAGCGGGCGGGACGGAGTCGACGGTTACTCCCCTCGCAATCGGCGGATTTGCGGTAATGAAGGCGCTGTCCACGCGCAATGACGATCCGGCGGCCGCTTCGCGTCCGTTTGAGAAAAACCGTGACGGCTTTGTCCTGGCCGAAGGGGCCGGCATTGTCGTTCTCGAAGAATACGAGGCCGCAAAAAGGCGTGGCGCGAAGATATACGCGGAGGTCGTGGGATACGGCCTTTCCGGGGATGCCTATCATCTGACTCAGCCCGCGCCTGAAGGCGAGGGCGCTGCCCGCTGCATGCAGATGGCGATTCGAAACGCCGGGGTGAATCCCGAACTGGTCGATTTCATCAACGCCCACGGGACTTCCACGCCTTTCAACGACCTTTTTGAAACAATGGCCATCAAGAAAGTATTCGGGGATCACGCAAAACGCTTGATGGTATCGTCCACAAAGTCGCTGACCGGCCATCTTCTGGGGGCCGCGGGCGGCATCGAGGCGGTATACACGCTGATGTCGATGGACAAGGGCATTGCCACCCCGACCATGAATTACATGGAGCCCGATCCCGAGTGCGATCTCGACTACGTGCCCAATGCGCCAAGGGATGCTGAAATCAAATACGCCATGAGCAATTCCTTCGGTTTTGGCGGGACAAACGCGACACTCCTCTTCAGGAAGATATAACTCACTTCATGTTTTATGGACTGAAGGCTGAAGACTGAGATGTTTCCTGTTACACTTCAGCCTTCGGACTTCAGCCTCAATACCTCGGAAGCTGATTATTAAAGGCGGAAAAATGATAGCGGTAGGCAGTGACCACGGCGGTTTCGAGTTGAAAGAGGCCGTGAAAAAGCTTTTGATTGAAAGGGGAATTTCCGTAATGGACCTCGGGACCGACAACGGGAATTCCGTCGATTACCCCGATTTCGGTGAAAAAGTCGCGCGAAAGGTTTCTGCCGGCGAAGCGGAAAAAGGGATACTGGCATGCGGGACCGGCATCGGCATGTCCATTGTCGCCAACAAGTTTCCCGGTGTTCGCGCCGCACTGGTTGCCGACCCCTATATGGCAAAAATGGCCAAGGAGCACAATGACGCCAACATCCTGGTCCTGGGCGGGCGGGTCCTTGACGAGAACGAGGCGCGGGAAATGGTTGCGACCTGGCTGGACGCCAAATTCGAAGGCGGAAGACATCAGGGCCGGCTCGACAAGATCGCCGCGCTGGAAAAGGATCTCTACAAATAAACGGCCGGTTGCCGGCCATGCATATGGCGGTGGCAGTTGAAAGCATGAGCACACGGGACTGATACGGTCCCGTTTTTTTTCAGAAAGCCGCGTCGGGCATCGCGCTCATTTCACCGGCTGGCGGAAAACTTCCCGACATGCTATTATTCAACATCCGGGTTTTCTTCAAGCCGTAACGTTTCGTCCCGAATCCGACGACAAGAGAGAAATAGAAGGAGAAAAAAATGACGATACTCGATACATTCGATCCGGAAGTTGCCGGCGCCATCCGGTTGGAGACCGAAAGGCAGGAATATAACCTGGAGCTCATAGCGTCGGAAAATTTCGTTTCCGAAGCGGTTATGGAAGCCCAGGGGTCCGTCATGACCAACAAATACGCCGAAGGATATCCCGGAAAACGATACTACGGCGGCTGTTCCCATGTGGATATCGTCGAAAACCTGGCGATAGAACGGGCAAAGGAACTTTTCGGCGCCGATCACGTCAACGTCCAGCCCCATTCCGGTTCCCAGGCAAACATGGCGGTGTATTTTTCGGTGCTCAAGCCCGGTGACACGGTCATGGGCATGAATCTCTCCCACGGCGGTCATCTAACTCACGGAAGCCCCGCCAATTTTTCCGGGAAATTGTATAATGTAGTTTTTTATGGTGTTTCCAAGGAGACTGAAAAGATAGACTACGATGAGGTTGAGCGCCTGGCCGGCGAATGCAGGCCGAAGATGATCGTTGTCGGCGCGAGCGCCTATCCGCGCATTATCGATTTCGAGGCATTCCGCAAGATAGCTGACAAGGTCGGTGCGATAATCATGGTCGACATGGCTCATATTGCCGGCCTCGTAGCCACCGGGCTGCATCCCAATCCCGTGCCCCATGCGGAATTCGTCACCACCACCACCCATAAAACCCTGCGCGGGCCCCGCGGCGGCATGATTCTCTGCCGCGCGGATTATGCGAAAGCACTGAACTCCAATATTTTCCCCGGCATACAGGGCGGGCCGCTGATGCACGTGATAGCGGCCAAGGCCGTTGCCCTCAAGGAAGCGCTGGGTTCCGAATTCAAGGCGTACCAGGAACAGATCGTTAAGAATGCCAAAACATTGGCGGAAGCCCTGGCAAATCAGGGGTTAAGGCTGGTCTCCGGCGGTACCGACAACCACATGATGCTGGTCGACCTGACAAATACCGGGCTGACCGGGAAGGTCGCCGAGGAAGCCCTGGACAAGGCCGGAATTACCGTGAACAAAAATACCATTCCCTTCGAGACGCGTTCGCCTTTTGTAACATCCGGCATCCGCATCGGCAC
>DASRZQ010000022.1:0-15526 GCA_035686205.1 Geobacteraceae bacterium | reverse complement strand
GCTGCGGCGTTTTGAGGAACGCGAGCGGACCGGTTTCAAAAGGTTCAAAATTACCGAAGAGGACTGGCGCAACCGTGAAAAACGGGACCTGTACGAAAGCGCCGCATGCGACATGATCGGCCGCACCAGCACCGGGATTGCTCCCTGGACGCTGATCGAAGCCAACGACAAGTATTATGCGCGCATCAAGGTGTTGAATACCCTCTGCAAGAGCATCGAAAAGGCCCTCAAGGCAAAAAACTGAAATTCGACAATCCGGGTACGGAGCTCAAATCATGCCGACCTTGACCGATATATCGCTCAGCTTTCCCGAGAGGGGAGAAAAAACCGCCATAATCCACCGTACCGGCGTTCGCCGTTTTGTATACTCGTTTGCGCGTTTGTACGAACTCTCCCTGAAAGTGAATTCTCTCCTTGCCTGTTACGGAATCGAAAAGGGCGACCGTGTCCTGCTCTGGGGGCCGAACGGGCCGATGTGGGCTTGCGCATTCTGGGGATGCGTCGCCAGGGGGGCGATAATCGTCCCGGTGGATTTCATGGCGGGCAGGGAAAGGGCGGAAACCATCGCGCGGCTGACGGAAGCTAAGCTGGTCATGCAAAGCCGGTTCAAGCCCGAACGGATAACCGGCCTCCAATCACTGATGATCGAGGAACTGGAGGACATACTGGCCGGCGTCGAAACGCTTGCAATGATTTCGGGGAACGCGGCGGATGACATCGCCCAGATAGTCTATACTTCCGGGACAACCGGCAACCCCAAGGGGGTTGTACTAACCCACGGGAACCTGATGGCGAACCTGATCCAGGTCAACAGGCATATTCCGGTGGTCAACCGGGATTTCGTCTTTCTCTCACTTCTTCCCCTTTCACACATGTTCGAACAGATGGGCGGATTTCTGACGCCCATGTACCAAGGCGCCGCAATTGTATACCTGCGGACTCTCAAGCCTTCGGCGATAACCGAGGCCATCCGAGAGGAAGACATCTATGCCGTTATTGCGGTGCCGCGCCTCCTCCAGCTGCTCAGGGCGGGAATTGAGCGGAAATTCGCCGAGCACCGTCTCGAAGGTCTGTTTCGACGCCTGATCAGACTCGGCGGCGGACTTTCGCCGACCGCCCGCAAACTCCTTTTTTATCCGGTCCGGAAACAATTCGGCCGCCACTTTACCCTGTTCGTTTCGGGCGGGGCTGCCCTGGCTGCGGATGACTTCCGGTTCTGGAACTCAATGGGATTTGTCGTCATCGAGGGGTACGGGTTGACGGAATGCTCACCGGTGCTGACCGCCAATACCATGGAAAGCAGGATAGCAGGATCGGTGGGCAAAGCTCTCCCCGGTGTCGCGATCAGGATTGGGCAAAACGAGGTGCTGACAAAAGGGGAAAATATCTTCCCCGGCTATTACCGCGACAGGAAGGCTACGGAAGAGGTGTTCACGGAGGACTGCTGGTTCAGGACCGGCGATCTCGGAGAGCTGGACGGCGAGGGAAACCTTTATATAAGGGGACGGCTCAAGGAGCTGATAGTAACCGGGGCGGGGATCAATGTCTATCCGGACGAGCTTGAAAACATTCTCAGCGGGATCGCCGGCGTAAGGGAGGCATGCGTAATTGGCATGGATCGCGGCTCCGGGGAAGAAGTTCACGCGGTAATCATCCCAGACGGTTCGGCCAGGCCGGTCGAGGAGATTATAGCCGAGGCGAACGGAAAACTGGATGTGCTTCAGCAGATTACCGGTTTCTCTGTTTGGCCGGAGGCGGATTTTCCGAAGACCACGACGCTGAAGGTCAGGAAATTCCAGGTGAAAGAGACTCTCGCGAAAGGCAGGACGGTATCGTCCGACACATCCACCGATCCTTTTATCAACCTGATATCCGGAGTAACGGGTGTCGCCGCCGGCGATGTCCGCGAAGATTCCCTGCTGGTATCGGATCTCGGGCTGACTTCCATCGCAAGGCTGGAACTCGTTAGCACCCTGGAGCGGGAATTCCGTCTCGACCTGGACGAATCGGTGATCGACCGGAACACCAGGGTTTCCGACCTGAGAAAAATGGTCGCGGAGAGAAAAAAGGTAGAGGCGGGCGGCAGGCAGCGGTTCTGGACCAACAAACCTTTCTTCGGATTGATAAGAAGGCTTGTTGACGGCGTTTTCCACATGCCGCTGGTGCGCGCGTTCATGGACCTGGATGTATCGGGGCTTGACAGGCTGGCCGGCGCCCGGCCTCCCGTCATGTTCATCTCCAATCACTTGAGCTACCTGGATTACGCCGCGATCATGTTCTCACTTCCGAGCAAGTGGCGCAACAATACCGCGACGGCTGCCTGGGAGGAGTTTTTCTTCCGGAGCCAGGCATCGTTGCCGATGAAGATCTGGAAGCGGTTTACCTTCGAATACGGCACGATGGTCTTGAACCTTTTCCCCCTCCCGCAGACGGGAGCCGTGCGTCATGCCATCCGCTTCATGGGAAAACTGGCGGATATGGAACGGAATATTCTTCTGTTCCCAGAAGGCGAGAGATCGAGGAGTGGTGCGCTGCTCCCTTTCCGGAAGGGGCTGGGACTGATGGTGAAGGAGCTGCGAATTCCCGTGGTTCCGATCCATATTTCGGGGATCGAAAAAGTCATGCCGCCCGGCACGGCCTGGCCGAAAAGGGGCAGGGTGGCGGTTTCTTTCGGAGAGCCGCTTTTCTTCACGAAAGAGACTCCGGATGAAATCGTGGAGAGGGCGAGAAGAGCAATTGAAGATTTGGCGAAGAGCTGAAATGCTTTTATCCGGGCAAAGGCAAAAACGGAAAGACGGACGTATGCTGAATTTTCCTTTTCATATGTCAAGCACCACGTTTGCCAGCCAGCCGTCTTCAGTCTGCCGCAGTTCGAAACGGTACAGGGTTACGGCTTTGACGTCTACGATCAGATCATGCTTCTCCGGGTCCAGTTCTTCCCCGGAAGCGCGTGCCTTAAGGGCATATCCTGCGTTTCCACTGCTTATTTCAACCGAATCCACGCGCAGCAGGAGCCGGCGGGCATCCTTGAAAAAGACGATTTCCTGCAGAAAGTTGAAAAGCAGCAGGTCGAGTTCTTCGTGTTCGACCCCGAACTCAAGCTCCACGCTTTTCCCGATTGACGCCAGGTCGGAGACCATGACGTTCATGAGAGCGTCGGACGCCGCCAGGAACAGCTCCGCCAGGTCTTTCCCTCGGGCCTCGAAGGCCGCGTCGGCGGTGGCGATGTCTTCCAGGTAGCGGTAAGGCATTTAAAGGTTCAGTTCCTTCCTGGTCTTGAGTATAAGCTCGGCAAATGCCTCGTCGAGGTAAGCGGTGTTGTTGCGGATTTCTTCGGGGACCCGGCGCTCGTAAAGTGAACGTGCTTCGCGCACCTCATGGGCAAGCAACTCGTAGAAATTGCCGTCCCTGACGCCTTGTTCGACGTTTTTGCGGCTGTAAAGGGCTATTTCGGAAACGATAAGACGGGCGAGTCGCCGTGCCTTGGAATTCAGGTCTTCCGCCGGTTTCACCGAAGGTTGGGTTGAGGGTTGTGCCGAAGGTTGCGCCGGGGCCGCTTGGGGCTTTTCAACCGTTTTCGGCGGTTGCTCGGCCAGTTTGCGCTGCAGGGCCGTAATCTGGGTGTGCAGCGAATCCAGCCTGCCGTTGTATGAGGAGTCGTTTTCCGCGACCTTGCTCATTACCGACTGGATGGATGTTTGCAGAGCCGCATTCAAATCCTCCTTTAACCTGCCGGTGCTGTGGTTTATTTCTTCCGTGTTCCTGGAGGATTGTTCGCCCAGGGCAATCTTGGTTTTTTCGAGGGCATCTTCCAGCAAGTTCAGGCGGTCTTCGATGAGTGACGAATTCTTCCGGAATTTGCGGGTAATGAAGATAACGGACAGAAGAAACAGGACGAAAAGCAGGGAAATCGGCAAATAAGGTAATATTACGGACATAAAAAAACTCCTTCCCGCATTGTACTTTCATGCGGTTTTCAACATAAGGGTAAGCCGGTTACGATGAAAAGATCAGCAATTGAATTCGCGCCGCCATTTTTCAAAAATTTCCACTTTGTGCGCGCCGTGTCTCGAAAGATTGTTCCTGACCTGGTCGACGGTTTTTTCCATGCGCAGCAAGCCGGGCCTTTTCGAGTAGAACAGGTCGGCGAAACAGATGATTTTTTCTTCCAGGGTGATGGGTATCATGTCTCTGACGGGTATGGAGAGCTGCTGGGCCACGATGTCCTCGACCGTAAGTCCGACTCCGATATGGCGTTCGCAGACAAGTCCATGGGCATGGAGGCCTTCGGTTTCAAGGATCTCCCTGCCGATAATCCCGTGATGCAAATAGGGGGCCTCTCCGTGGCAGCCGATTTTCGGCGCGAAAGTTCGGGAAACGCCGATGTCATGGAGCAGCGCGGCATCTTCAATAAACCGGAGGTCCAGTTGAACTCCGCGCAGGCTTTCCGCGATCTGCAGCGCTTTCACGGCAACCATGCTGCTGTGTTCGTAGACGATGTCGAATGCCCCGTTATTTTGGGCGAAATATTTTTTTAAAAGCGAAATGGTGTTCATTTTGTTTCCTGCATAATTCCCCGCATTATGATATAAGGAATGATGCCTGTCAATTGCGGATTTTACGACAACCTGATAGTAATTAAAGAAATGTTTATGCAATTCTAAATAGTGCGTTGCAGGGAAATATGGCCAGGACGATAAGCGAAAATGAAATAAAGGTCGAATTTTACAGAAGTTCCGGTCCCGGCGGGCAACACAGGAACGTGACCGATTCGGCCGTGCGCATACGCCATCTCCCGACCGGGATAGTGGTTCATGCGTGCGAAAGCAGATCCCAGGCGCGGAACCGGGAAACGGCCATGAAAAGACTATTGCACGTCCTCGAAAGGATGGAGCGCAAGGCGAAAAAACGCATTCCGACCAAGGTTCCCAAATCGGCCGTCGAAAAAAGGCTGTCGGACAAGAAATATGCATCCCGGAAAAAATTCGAGCGTTCGGCGAGGGATGATGATTAAGTCAGAAAGTCGCAGGTCCGGGTGGAACGGCAATCCACTTGACCTGCCCGGCATTTGTGGTTTATTCTGAAAAATCGGATTTTGTCGCCGATTATATCCTGATTTGGAAATGAGCTGACATGGAAAGACCGTCCTGGGATGAATACTTCATGGAGATAACCCACCTCGTGGCCCGGCGTTCCACCTGCCTTAGAAGAAAGGTGGGGGCTGTTCTCGTCAAGGACAAGAATATCCTGGCGACAGGATATAACGGCGCGCCATCGGGTGTCGCCCATTGCCTGGAGGTCGGCTGCATGCGCGAGAGGCTGTCGATACGCTCCGGAGAACGGCACGAGCTATGCCGTGGCCTGCACGCGGAACAGAACGCAATCGTCCAGGCGGCAAAGCACGGCACGAATATCAACGGTTCGACAATCTATTGCACCACCATGCCTTGTATAATATGTTCCAAGGTGATTATCAATGCGGGCATCAGGCGAATTGTGTATGAGCAGGGATATCCCGACCAGCTTGCCGGAGAGATGATCGAGGAGGCCGGCATCGAGGTGACGAGATTCGCCGGCGCGAAAAGCCCCGCCGAGGAGTCTGCATGAAATGCCCGTTTTGTTCCCATCCCGAGAGCAAGGTAGTCGATTCGAGGCCCGACAAGGACGGTTCGTCCATCCGCCGCCGCCGGGAATGCGAAACCTGCGGCAGGCGTTTCACCTCCCATGAGCGGGTCGAGGAAATCCTGCCCATGGTCCTGAAAAAGGACGGCCGGCGTGAACCGTTTGACCGGATGAAGCTCATTGCCGGGATCAAGAAAGCGTGCGAGAAAAGACCCATATCAGTGGAAACCATCGAAAAAATGGTGGACGGGCTGGAAGCCAGGTTCCAGGAAGGCGGCGAAAAGGAGATTCCTACCAGTACCATCGGCAAATGGGTAATGAACGAGCTGCACGATATCGATGAAGTTGCCTACGTCCGCTTCGCCTCCGTTTACCGCTCGTTCAAGGATATAAACGAATTCATGGCCGAGCTGCAGGACCTTCTGAAAAAGTAAACCGCAAATGCGCCACGGAGACACAGAGACACGGAGGATGCCACAGAGTAAAAACCTCGAATTAGTGAAGTCGAAAAGCATTGCGTCCTCTCGTCATTCCCGCGAAAGCGGGAATCCAGGATTTTCACCGGATAGAGTAAAAGCTGGATACCCGTTTTCACGGGTATGACGATTTCTTGCGAAGGCACTAAACATTGATCATCATTTAATTGAGATAAACTCTGTGTCTCCGTGACTCCGTGGCAGATTTTCCTTATGACCGATCTGCATACAAAAATGATGAAACGCGCCCTTGTTCTTGCGCGCAGGGGAATCGGCCGGACCTCTCCCAATCCCGCGGTCGGCTGCGTCATTGTCCGCGACGGGGTTGTTGTCGGGGAAGGATGGCATGAAAAGGCCGGCGCGCCCCATGCGGAAGTTCACGCCCTGCGTCGGGCGGGCGACATGGCGAACAGGGCGGACGTTTATGTTACCCTGGAACCGTGCAGCCATTTCGGCAGGACGCCGCCGTGCGCGGACGCGCTTGTGGAGGCGGGCGTGGCAAGGGTTTTTGTCGGCATGGTCGACCCGAACCCGCTGGTAAGCGGAAAAGGCATCGACCGGCTGCGCGCCGCCGGAATCGAGGTTGTCGCCGGCATCCTGGAGAAGGAATGCCGCCGGGTCAACGAGGCGTTTGTCAAGCACGTCACGACGGGCATGCCGCTTGTCATTCTGAAGAGCGCAATGACCATGGACGGCAAAACGGCCACGGTTTCCGGTGATTCAAAATGGATAACATCAGATAAATCAAGGAATTATGTTCATAAGCTTCGAGCAGTAGTTGATTGCATAATGGTCGGAGTGGGGACGGTGATGGCAGACGATCCGCTGCTTACGTGCAGGATCGGGGGAAGGAAAAAAGACCCGTTGCGCGTAATTGTGGACAGCAGGCTGAGGATACCGGACGGAGCAAGGGTCCTGTGTCCGGAGTCGGAGGCAAAAACGCTTGTCGCCACGATTTTGCGCGATGGTGACAGGATCGACGAGTTGAAGAGGAGAGGCTTAGGCATCATATCCTGCCAGGAAAACGGAGGACGGGTCGATTTGCGGGACCTGCTGAGGAAGCTGGGAGCCATGGGCATACAGTCGCTGCTTCTCGAAGGCGGCCGCGAACTGGCGGGCGAGGCCCTTCGCCTCGGTCTGATTGACAAATTTCTGCTTTTTTACGCGCCGAAACTGGTCGGCGGCGAAGGTCCCGGACTGTTCGGCGGGAGGGGCGTCACGCGGATGGACGATGCCCGCAAGCTCGGCAACGTGCGGATTCACCGTTTCGGTGAGGATTTCATGGTGGAAGGGTACCCGGAGTAATCATGTTCACCGGTCTGATCGAAGATGTGGGCAAAGTACTGAAAATCGCCAGGGGCGGGGCGGCGGCGAGGCTTGAAGTTGCTTCCTCGTTTCCCGATGGGGAAATGAGGCTCGGTGACTCCGTTTCCGTGAACGGGGTATGCCTGACCGTCGTGGAAATCGGCACCTCAATGCTGGCGTTTGACGTGTCGCCGGAAACATTTGACCGTACCGCGTTCAGGCGGCTGAAACCCGGCCAGCATGTGAACCTGGAGAGGGCGCTGAAGCTCGGCGACCGCCTCGGCGGGCATATCGTCAGCGGCCACGTGGACTGCGTTGCGTCCATCGTCTCCAGGCGGGAAATCTCCGGCAATTACGTATATGAATTCCGGATGCCGAAGGAATTCCTGAGGTATGTCGTCGAAAAAGGCTCGGTGGCAATAGACGGCATCAGTCTCACCGTGAACAGCGTTTCCGAAGAAGGCTTTTCGGTCAATATCATTCCCCATACCGCCAGGATGACAAATCTCCAATACGGGAAACCGGGCGCTGAGGTGAACATAGAGACGGACATTCTTGGGAAATATGTCGAGCGTCTTCTTGCCGGACAGGCTTCGCACATGAAAAGCGGAGTTACCATGGATCTGCTTGCCAGGAACGGTTTTCTGTAATGTTGAGGGGTTGGGCGGATCCCGGGAGCTAATTTGCCGGGACGGGATATTTTGTCCTTGCGAAATGCTGGGAGCTGCTATAATTGCATTATTATCAAGTTTGTCAAAGGAGGCAGTGAAATGAACAAGGCTGACATTATTGATTTTGTATCCGCCGGCGCGGAGATTACCAAGGCACAGGCGGATGTGGCCGTATCCTCGATACTCGACGCAATAACTGCAGCTTTGGGTGATGGCGATAAAGTGACCCTGGTCGGCTTCGGGACTTTTTCCGCCACTGAGCGCGCGGCGCGTATCGGCCGTAATCCTCAAACCGGGGCCGAGCTGAAAATTCCGGCGAGCGTCGCCGTCAAGTTTTCTCCCGGAAAGGAACTGAAGGAGGCGGTAAAGGGAGCCTGATCAGGAACCGACAGCCGTTTTCTTGCGAGGGGAGGACGTTTTGCGGCGCCTCCTCTTTTTTGCGTCAAATTCCGACATACATGTTAATCGGCATTGAAATGCCTTTAGTTTTAATGTACATTTCCAACATTTCCAATCTTTGAAATGCTTGCGTACCTTTTTTGTAATACGAATGTGAGGCAAAGATGCTGAAGTCGATTTTGAAAAACAGAAAACTTGTTTACATGTCCTGCGGGTTTATTGCCGGCGTCGGCGCTCCAGTGCTGTGGTCGCTCATTTGTCTCGTCTTCTTCCGCCAGTCCGGGTTGACGGTTGGGGACCAGATTATTTACGATATTTTCCGAAGCACGTATAACAAGTCATTGTACCTTTACATGGGGTTCGGGACCGCGGCCGTCATGTCGACTTTCGGCTATTTTGTAAGCAAGGCCGGCGTATCCCTGCATGACAGGGCGGAGGAACTGGACAGGCTGAACAGCGAGGTTCTCAGTCAGAAGGAAGTATTTGAAAAAAGATATAAAATTCTTGACGAAAATATCAAGAAATTCCACAAGATAAGCAACAGGATACAGAAGTCCCTTGATCCGGACGAGGTCTTGTCCCTCTGCGCCGAAGGATTGCACGACGTTTTGGGATATGAGAGGGTAAATATTCTCATGGTCGATCCGGCGGAACATTGCCTAAAATTCGCAGTTGTTACCGGAAGTGAAGGTTTTGATCCGTCAGGGGTCTATCTGCCCCTCGACAGCCGCAGCGGAGTGATCTACAAGTGTTACGCGGAGAAAAAGCGCTATCTCGTGGACGATATTTCCAAATGTCCGTCCGACTACTATCTGAAACCTCCTTTTGATAATATCAAACCTCTCCGTTCCAGGAGTTTCGTCCTCTGTCCCATAGTGGTCAAGGGTGAGACCATAGGTGTTTTCGGCATCGACAACAAGCTCAGCCAGCGTCTGCCCAATGAAAGCGATGTGGACACCATAAACCTGTTCGCCGACCAGGCCGCCTTCGCCATTACCAAGATAAACCTTCTCAAGGCCGTCGATGCCCTCACCACCGAGCTGGAAACGGCATTCTCCACAATTCTTCATAAAAAGTACGTTTATACGACGAATGTCAATAACCTGAAAATGGCGATGGAATCGGTACTGAACGGCTCGTCGCAGATTGCGTCGTCTTCCGAAGTGGTCATGTCGTCGGTGGATGAAACAAGTTCGGCCGTCAGCGAGATATCGGTTGCAATAGACCAGGTTACGAAAAACCTGGATTACCTTTCGGATAGCGTCGACAAGTCCCTTTCGGCAATGGAGGAAATGCACGCGTCAATCAGGAACGTCGAAGCGAATGCCGGCGTTTCCCACAAGGTCTCCAGCGAAGTCAAGATCCAGGCGGACAAGGGGATGACAGACGTTGAGGAAACGATTGGGTCGCTTGCCGATATCCAGAAGTCCGTGGATCTTTCCTATGAGACTATCAAGCGCCTCAGCGAAAACAGCGGCCAAATCGGCAATATCGTCAAGGTTATCAGAGACATCACGAAAAGAACGAATTTGCTTGCCCTGAACGCTTCCATCATAGCCGCCCAGGCCGGGGAATACGGCAGGAATTTCGCCGTCGTCGCGGACGAGATCCGTAATCTGTCTCACCAGACCAGCCAGCAGACCGGCGAGATAACGGCCATCATCGAAGAGATAATGAGCGAGTCTCAGCATGCTTCGGAAAATATCACGTACAGCAAGGAACTGGTGCACAGGGGGGTGACGCTTGGCCGCGCGATGGGCGAATCGCTGAAGGTCATACTGGACGGGGCGATACGGTCCATGGAGATGACGGAGGAAATAAAGGTGGCCACCGAGGAACAGGTGAAGGGTGTCAAACTGGTAAACCAGTCGATCGAAGACGTCAGCACGATGACCTCGCAGATTTTCAATGCATCGAAGGAGCAGTCAAAGGCAACGAGAAATATTCTCATGCATGTGAAGTCCATCGAAGAAATGGCCCATTCGATGGTAAAGGCCACTTCGGCGCAGGTCCAGGATGGAACGGAAATCGAGAAATCGGTTGTTGCCCACGTCGCCATGATAGAGGTAATATTCGACGTCATGGAAAAGCGCCAGCAGGAGGGCCTGACCGTCATAGAAGAACTGAAACAGATGAAAGGCATATCCTGATCTCCTAATCCGTAAGCATTCAGACCCCCTCTCACCCGGAATGCCTGTGCCCCGGCCTCAAATAAGCACGTGCAAGCTCAAAATTTGGTAGACAAAATTTTGACTTGTGTGGTAATTTCCTGTATACGCTTAAATTAAGCTATGCAATTTCATACCGCCTGGATTCCATGGTGTACCGGGACGGAAGGCAATAGCCGTTTTGAACGAAAGGCACACGCTGATCGTTTGAGGTAAAAAACCGCCCTCCGCACCCGAGGGCTTTTTTATTGCCGGAGGTGCCAATTGTCGCGAAAAAAGACCATTCTCGATATTCAAAAAATGAAGAAAAGCGGGGAAAAAATCTGCGCCATCACCTGCTATGACTATCCGACCGCCCAGATCATAAACGGATGCGAAGTGGACGTGATACTGGTCGGGGATTCAGTAGGGGTTGTATTTTCCGGCTACGACAACACCCTGCGGGTTACGATGGAGGAGATGATTTATCACACCAGGGCAGTTGCCAGGGCGAAAGCGGATGCCCTGCTGGTGGCCGACATGCCTTTTCTTTCCTACCAGCTGGACGTGCGCGAAGCCAGGCTCAACGCCGGCCGGCTGGTCAAGGACGGCGGGGCGGAGGCGGTGAAGCTTGAAGGCGGAGAAAACGTTGCCGACATCATCCGGGCGATAGTCGACATGGACGTGCCGGTCATGGGACATATCGGCCTGACGCCGCAGTCCATCCACCGGATGGGCGGTTACAAGGTCCAGGGCAAAAAGGAGGAACAGGGTGAAAAGCTGCTCGCCGACGCCCTTGCCGTGCAGTCTGCCGGCGCCTTCGCGGTGGTCATGGAGGGCATGCCGCTCAAGCTTGCCCGGCAGATTACCGCCGAGCTCTCCATCCCCACCATCGGTATCGGGGCCGGCCCGGACTGCGACGGCCAGGTCCTCGTGATCCACGACATCCTCGGAATTTGCGACAAGTATTCGCCCAAGTTCGTCAAGAGGTATGCAGACGCGAAATCGCTGATTGCTTCGGCGGTGACCCAATATTCGCACGAAGTGAAATCCGTGGAGTTTCCCGACGAGGAGCATTCGTTTCATTGAGATAAAGGGAAAGGCTTATTTTACAGGGATATTCAGGATAAACAGGATTGAATCGAATACAGAAGTAAAAAAGTCTGAAAGTTGGTAATTGAGGAATACAAATGTTGGCACAGATCAAAGGAAAACACGGAAAAGCATTGCTGTTGTCTACCTATTGTTCTGTCAATCCGGGATTGATTTTTATCCTGTCCATCCTGAATATACCTGTAAATTAGTGTCTTTGACTCAAAATTTGTTAAGTCGGTTATGCAAATTATTACAAATTTAAAAGAAATGCGGGAAAAGGCCCGCGAGGCGCGGGCCGGTGGCAAAACGATAGCCTTTGTCCCCACCATGGGTTTTCTTCACGAGGGGCACGCTTCGCTCCTGAGAGAGGGGCGCAGGCGCGGGGATGTCCTGGTGCTTAGCATCTTCGTCAATCCGACCCAGTTCGGAGCCGGCGAGGACTACGAGACATACCCGCGCAGCCTGGAACGGGATGCCGCTGTCGCGCGGGAAACCGGTGTTGATATCATTTTTGCTCCCGACAGCCGGGAAATGTATCCGGAAGGCTATCAGACCTTTGTCAACGTCGATCAGCTGACGCTTCCGCTTTGCGGCGCCTCGCGTCCCGGGCATTTCCGCGGCGTGACCACGGTCGTCGCCAAGCTTCTCAACATCGTCACCCCGCACACTGCTTTGTTCGGCGAAAAGGACTTCCAGCAGCTTGCCGTAATCCGGAGGATGGTTGCGGATCTGAACATGGACGTGGAAATAGTCGGCATGCCGATCGTCCGGGAGGCCGACGGCCTGGCCATGAGTTCACGGAACTCGTACCTGTCGCGGGAGGAGAGAAAAAGCGCATCCTGCCTAAATCGTTCACTGGCGGCGGTCGCATACAATTACGGCAGAGGCGTCACTTCTTCCGGGCTGTTAAGGGAAAAGGTTATGGAAATACTTGCGGCGGAGCCTTCAGCGGTCGTGGAATACGTGGATTTCCGGCACAAGGATACGCTGGAGCCGGTCGAGCGTGTGTCCGACGACACGCTGCTGGCGCTGGCGGTGAGGATAGGAAAAACAAGATTGATTGACAATATGATAGTAGGAAGGGGCTTTCCATGCAGAGAAAAATGCTGAAAAGCAAGATACACCGGGCAACCCTGACCGGAGCGGACCTCCAGTACGAGGGAAGCATAACCATCGACAAGGACCTGATGGAGGCGGCGGATATCATTCCGTACGAGGCGGTTTGCGTCTGGGACGTGAACAACGGCTGCCGCTTCGAAACGTACGCCATCGAAGGCGAGCGCGGTTCCGGCGTGGTGTGCGTAAACGGCGCTGCTGCGCGTCTCGTGGCGCCGAATGACCTGGTA
Source organism: Geobacteraceae bacterium (assembly GCA_035686205.1). Taxonomy (GTDB): domain Bacteria; phylum Desulfobacterota; class Desulfuromonadia; order Geobacterales; family Geobacteraceae; genus CAIWTU01. The sequence continues at coordinate 2,465 of DASRZQ010000022.1, read as the reverse complement.
ATCATTGCCAGCTTTGTTTCCATGGATAATGCAGAGGCGCTGAAGCATGAGCCGAAACTCGTTTTCGTCGACGAACGGAACTGTATTCTTCCGACACGGGAGGAAAAGGCCGGGCAGGGAAAATTGAAAAAAGTCGCCTGGTAGCACGGGATCCAAATGCAGATTTTTGCAGCATCCTATCTATTGCCTGTCTCGTCTCCCCCTATGGAGGGAGGAGCGATAGCGGTTGAAAAAGGCCGTATTGTCGATGTCGGGAAACTTTCCGATCTGCGGTCCGCCTATCCATGGGAGGTGCGGGAGTTCCCCGGTTGTGCGATCATCCCCGGTTTCGTCAACGCCCACAGCCACCTTGAGCTGAGCCATTTCCCTTCCTGGAAAATAAGGAAGGGGATCGACTATTCACCCAGGACATACGTTGACTGGGTCATCCAGGTAATAAAGATCAACCGCGGCCTTACGCGGCATGAAAGGGAGCTTTCCCTGAGGGAAGGCATCCGCATTTCCCTGGAATCCGGAACAACCGCGATTGGCGATATCATCACCGACTGCTCCCATCTGGGCTTGTACGCTGATTCGGCGATTTCCGGCAGGCTGTTTCTGGAAGCCATAGGCCAGGATCCCCTCCGCTGCTCGGCGCAGCTGGCCAGGCTTGAAACGGAACTAACGCTTTTCAGCGACCCGAAAATACTCCCCGGACTGTCGCCCCATGCACCGCACACCCTTTCGGATACGTTCATGAAAGACCTTGCGGCCATGGCGGCGGCCAAAAACGTTCCCATGTCCATACACGTGGCGGAATCAAGGGATGAAATCGATTTCGTCTTCGACTCCAGCGGGAAAATTGCCGAGCTGCTGTATCCGCATGTGGGCTGGAACGATTATATACCGTCGCCCCGGAAAACGACTCCGGTGGCATTTCTGGAAAAGCTCGGCATGCTGAACGGGGCGCCGACGGCCGTTCACTGTGTGCATGTGACTCCTTCCGACGCGAAAATCCTGAAAAGACACGGAGTCCGGGTGGTCATTTGCCCCAGGAGCAACGATAAGCTGGATGTGGGCAGGGCGCCAGTGCATCTTTTTAAGAAACTGGATATCCCGGTTGCGCTGGGGACCGATTCGCTTGCAAGCAATGACTCCCTGTCCATGCAGGATGAAATGAACTACCTTTTGCGGAATTTCCCCGGAGTCTTTACGCACGGGGAGGTGTTGCGCATGGCCACGCTCGGCGCGGCTGACGCGATCGGTCTTGCCCATGAAACGGGCTCGCTTGACAAAGGGAAAAGGGCGGATTTCCTGGTAATGGAGATGGGCGGCGGAGTTCCGTCGGAAGCGGCCCTGGCAAAGGGCCTGGTTGAAGGCGGGAAGCTGATTGAGGTCTTTACGGACGGCAAATCCCTGACTCCGCGGGACCCGGACTGATTGTCGAAACGAGCCGTGCCGAACATTGAGATAGTTTTTAGGTTATCAATTTGCTACTATAAGATATGAATGAAAAATTAATCTGCAACAATAAAAAGGCCTATCACGACTACTTCATCGAAGAGAAGTTCGAGGCGGGCATGGTCCTGACGGGGACGGAAGTGAAGTCGCTGCGGCTGGGCAAGGCGAACATGAACGATTCGTTCGCCCTGGTGAGAAACGGCGAGGCTTTCCTCAATAATCTGCACATTTCTCCCTACAGCTTCGGCAACAGGGAAAACCACGATCCGGACCGGATGCGCAAGCTCCTGCTGCACAAGAAGGAGATCGGCAAGCTGTTCGGCAAGATCCGCGAACAGGGTTATTCGCTCATTCCTCTCCGGCTCTATTTCAAGAACGGGCTGGCCAAGGTGGAGATGGGCCTGGCAAAGGGCAAGAAGCAGTACGACAAGCGCGAGGACATGAAGAAAAAGGACCAGAAACGCGAGATGGCGCAAGTGTTTAAGGAAAGACATAAAAACTAGCCGCTAGCTGCTAGCTGCTGATTTTAAGGGGGTGTAAAGGTTTCGACGGGGATAATAAGCAAAGGTTGCATGCCGAGGTCCGGGTGGCTCGTAAAACAATCCGGGACGTTATTAAACGCCGACAATTATAACTACGCTTTAGCAGCTTAATAACCTGCTAACGATCTGCCGACCCTCTCCCATGGGGAAGGACAGATCGTCATTTCAGTGGGATAGCCGAGGGTGGCGCCTGTGACCCGAAGCGAAATTGAAGCAGGCTCGCCGATTGAATATCCCGGCCAGTGGAGATTCATGAAGCTAAATCAAATACTGGTATAAGCATGTAGACGCCTTCTGTGGATGATCTTCGGACCCGGGTTCGATTCCCGGCACCTCCACCAATAAAAAGCCTGTTAAATCAGGTAGTTATGCGTAGGCCCACTTGGTTTTTCCCCGACTTTCTCCAAACTTTCTCCAAAGGCGGAAGTGAACCAGTGGGCTTGCTGCATTTCAGAGACCAGGAAATCCTTCCCGAAGAAGGCA
>DASRZQ010000021.1:0-16089 GCA_035686205.1 Geobacteraceae bacterium | reverse complement strand
AAAATCTCCCGTGCAATAACCATCCTCTGTATCTCCGAAGTTCCCTCGCCGATCTCGCAGAGCTTTGCCTCGCGGAGGTACCTCTCCACCGGATGAGACTTGATATAGCCGTGTCCTCCATGGATCTGGACCGCCTTCAGTGCGGCCTTCATGGCCGTTTCCGAAGAAAAGAGCTTGGCCATGGCCGCTTCGAGGGTGAACGGTTTCCCTTCGTCCTTGAGCCTGGCGGCCTGGCGTACAAGCAGCCGCGCCGCTCCTGTCTCCGTCGCCATGTCGGCGATCATCCACTGAATGGCCTGAAAATCCGCAATGGGTCTGCCAAAAGCCTCTCTTTTCCGGGCGTAGGCGACGCTTTCCTCCATGCAGCCCCTCGCGATTCCGACAGCCATGGCGGCAAGGCCGACCCGTCCGGCGTCGAGCACATCCATGGCCCCGGCAAATCCCGTACCAGGCTCCCCCAGCAGGTTTTCGCCCGGGACCCGCACGTTGTCCAGGAACAGCGCCACGGTGTCGCTGGCGCGGTAACCGAGTTTGTCGAGGTTCTTACCTTTCCTGAGACCGGGAGAGTCGCCATCGACAATGAATGCCGAAATCCCCTTGCTTCCCTTGGAGGTGTCGGTGGATGCCATGACGACCAGGGTATCGGCCCGCGAGCCGTTGGTTATAAAGAATTTGTTTCCGTTCAGTATCCAGCTGCCATTGTCGCGGCGGGCTTTCGTCCGGATACCGCCGGCGTCGCTTCCGGCCTCGGGTTCGGTGAGCGCCCAGGCTCCCAGTTTTTCCCCCGATGCCAGCGGGGCGAGATATTTGCTTTTCTGTTCCTCCGTGGCGAAGGTATTTATGTGATTCGAGCATAGGTTATGGGCCAGGAGGGTTATCGCGGTAGCCGCGTCGACCCTTGCCAGTTCCTCGACAACGACGGTATAGCATATATAGTCAAGGCCCTTGCCGCCGAATTCCGGGGGAAACACCATCCCCATGAGCCCCATCTTTCGCATCTCCGCGATTGCTTCTATGGGGAATTCGCCGGTGTCGTCCCGTCGGGCGGCGCCCGGCTTCAGTTCCCGCAGCGCGAATTCCCTTACGGCCTGCTGCAGTGCCAATTGCTCTTCGGAGAGCGCGAAATCCATATATTGTCCTCCAGTCCTGCCGGTCGCCTTTGTTGCTGCATTTACCCGCAATTCATTCCGGTCATTCTGAGTATAGGGCAAATTCGCCCGAAAACAAGTCGGCGACAGGCGGAGATTTTCCGGCTTCGGCCATCCGGCTGCTTGCATTGGGGGCCTACGGTGCTATAAGTCGTGTAGGGTCTATGGTTTGAAGTTGTCGCCGGTTGTCCGGCCGGAAGGGAGGGCCGCCATGGGAAAATTACTCTGGACGCCTTCGGAGGAGCGCGTCAGGAACTCGAACATGACGCGATTTATCGAATTCGTGAACCGCGGATTTTCGCTCCGGATTCGGAACTATAACGAACTTTATCAATGGTCAGTCGGAAATATCGCCGATTTCTGGGCCTGCATGTGGGATTTCGGCGGAATAGTCGCCTCGCGGAAATACGACGCTGTTATCGACGATCCGGGCAGGATGCCCGGCGCACGCTGGTTTCCCGGCGCACGCCTGAATTTCGCCGAAAACCTGCTCCGGTTCCGCGATGACGCCACGGCCCTCGTTTTCAGGGGGGAAGGACGGGATGCCGTGCGTATTACCTTTTCCGAACTCCGTTGCCATGTGGCGGCGCTGGCCAACGCGCTCAGGGCGGCGGGAGTGAAAAGGGGGGACAGGGTGGCGGGATATATGCCCAACATGCCGGAGACGGTCATCGCAATGCTTGCAACCGCAAGCATCGGGGCGGTCTGGACTTCATGCTCGCCCGACTTCGGCGTCAGGGGCGTTCTGGAGCGGTTCGGCCAGATCGCGCCAAAGGTCCTGTTTGCCGCGGACGGTTATGTCTACGACGGCAAGAAGATTGATTCCATGGAAAGGATTCGCGGCATTTCAAACGAACTCACGGACATAGGGAGAATAATCGTGGTTCCCTGCCTGGCAATGGAACCCGATGTCACCGGTCTTCGCAATTCCGTCACGTATGGCGACTTTGCGGCGCGTGGAGCGGATGGCGAAATTGAATTCGAACAGGTACCGTCCGAACATCCGCTCTATATCATGTATTCATCGGGAACGACGGGTCCGCCGAAGTGCATGGTCCAGAGTGTCGGCGGCATTCTGATCAACCACCTGAAGGAATTGATGCTCCACACGGACGTGAAACGTGATGACACCATATTCTATTTCACGACCTGCGGATGGATGATGTGGAACTGGCTTGTCAGCTCGCTCGCCCTTGGGGCAAGGGTGCTGCTTTACGACGGATCGCCGCTGCACCCCGAACCCGGAGCGCTCTGGAAAATGGCCGAAGATGAAAAGATCACCATCTTCGGGACGAGCGCCCGTTATCTTGCCGTCCAGGAGAAGATGGGCGTAAAGCCGGGCCGCGATTACGACCTTTCACATCTGAGGACGATCCTGTCGACCGGCTCGCCGCTGTCCGCGGACAGCTTCCGCTACGTGTACCGTGACATCAAGGGCGACTTGCAGCTCTCGTCCATTTCCGGCGGGACCGACCTGAACGGCTGCTTCGCCCTGGGAAACCCCATCGGCCCCGTTTACGAGGGTGAGCTGCAGTGCAGAGGGCTTGGGATGAAGGTGAAGGCGTACGACGCCGATGGAAGGTCCGTGCTGAACAGCAAGGGTGAGCTGGTCTGCACCGCACCGTTTCCCTCGATGCCAGTCTGTTTCTGGAACGATCCGGACGGCAGCAGATACCGCAAGGCATATTTCGAAGTTTATCCGAATGTCTGGGCCCATGGCGATTACATAGAAATCACCGACACCGGCGGGGTAATCATTTACGGCCGTTCCGACGCCACCCTCAATCCGGGCGGGGTGCGGATCGGCACGGCGGAGATTTACCGGCAGATGGAGAGCCTGCCGGAGATAGCGGACAGCCTGGCGGTGGGGCAGAGATGGGAAAATGACGAAAGGGTCGTCCTTTTTGTCAGGACCGCTGAGGGAGTGGAACTGACCGGGGAACTGAAGGAAAAGATAAGGGGGATCATCCGGCGGAACATTTCGCCGCGTCACGTGCCGGCAAAAATTATCAGGGTCGCGGATATTCCCTATACCATCAATATGAAAAAAGTGGAACTGGCGGTGAAAAATATCATTCACGGTGAACCCGTACTCAACCGCGACGCCCTGGCAAATCCGGAAGCGCTTGAGCTTTACAGGGACCTGGACGAGTTGAAAAGTTGAACAATGTTGAAAGGCCGCCTGAAATCCATCAGGCGGCCTTTTGCAAGATGTACAAAAGTTGCGTAAATAATTCAGCTAAGGTTCCACATCACCATTTCCGCGATATCCTTCCAGCTTTTGCCGATCTCCCCGACTACGGTCGGCTCGAAGCCGCAGTGCATCATGCACTGGGAGCAGCGTTCGTCCTTGCCGACGCCATATCTGCTCCAGTCGGTCTTTTCCATCATCTCGCGGAAGGTGGAGTAGTGTCCGTCGGTTATGAGATAACACGGGGCTTTCCAGCCCTGCGTGTTCCTGGTCGGATTGCCCCAAGGCGTGCATTCCAGGTCCTTTTCGCCCATGAGGAAGCGGAGGTACATGGGGGTCGAAAAGAAGCGGTGCCTCTTGCTCATCTCGTAAACTTCCCTGAACTTCCTTTCGATTTCCCTGCGTTCGAGGAAGAGCTTTTCGCCAACGGCCTCGTATCCGAATCCCGGCGCCACGAGGAAACCGTCGACACCCAGACTTCTCAGGTAAGTAAACAGGGAGTCGATCTCGTTCAGATCGGTCTCCTTGAAGATGGTCGTATTGGTGCACAGCCTGAATCCAAGCCTTTTGGCTTTTTTGATTCCATCGATGGCGGCCCTGAAGGCGCCTTCACTTTCGAGTATCCGGTCGTGCGTTTCTTCCTGGCCGTCCATGTGGACGTTGATGGTGAAGTTCGGGTGCGGACGCATCTTGTCCAGGGCCTTTTCAAGGAGAAGCCCGTTCGTGCACAGATAAATGTATTTTCCACGATCCAGGACACCCTCGATAAGCTCGTAGACATGCGGATAGAGGAACGGCTCGCCGCCGGTTATGGTGACAACCGGGGCTGGGCATTCGTCAACGGAGCGCAGACATTCTTCAAGGGACATCATCTGATCAATGGTGTCCGCGTACTCGCGGATCCTGCCGCACCCGGAACAGGCGAGATTGCAGAGATGAGTCGGTTCAAGCATGAGAACCAGCGGGAACTTGTCGGCTCTCGCCAGTTTGTTTTTGATGATATAGCAGGTCAGATCAATATTAAATTTCAGGGGGAAGCGCATTACAGCCTAATCCTTTCGATTTTGAAAAGTCAGAAACAAGTTAACAGGGATAAAAGGGATGAAGGGGATAATAACCAAGACATCAGCAATAACCAGGGAAAAACATTCATCTAACGGGTTCAGGCTTAATAATCGTCTTTGCTTGTATCAATCTTGATTAATACCAAGTTGTAATCAAACAATTGCAAAACATGTCATGTCGAACGAAGAGAGACATCTTTGACAAACGAGTTCAAGATTTCTCACTGGAGCTCGAAATGACAATAAATTTAACGCAACTTGGTATAAATGCCGTTTTCAATGCAATGCTTATATTGTCTTAAGCCAAACAAAATTAATATTGCTTTTATCTCCTTGATTCCCTTCATCCCTGTAGATAAAGGTTTTTATCCATGGTGAACGCCGCGCGGGGTTACTTCACCATGGACAGGTTTTGCGCTGCTTTTTCCTTTATGTTTAAGAAAGTCTTTACAGTCCCGGCAATCCCCTCGGCGTCCAGCCCCAGGTCCTTGCGCAGCTGCGACTGGCTGCCGTGCTCTATATACCGGTCCGGAATGCCGATTCGCTTTATCCTGACCCCGGTGACGCGTTCCTGTTCCAGCAGCTCAAGCACTGCGCTGCCGAACCCTCCCATCAGCGCGTTCTCTTCAACGGTGACGACATTGCCGGTCCGCAGTGCTTCGCCGAGAATGAGCTCACTGTCCAGGGGTTTGACGAAGCGGGCGTTTATGACCGATGCCTTTATGCCGCTTTCCATCAGCAATCCGGCGGCTTCCAGTGAAGGATAGACGGTCGAGCCTATGGCGACTATGACCAGATCCCGGCCCTGTTCCAGGAGATCTCCCCGGCCGATTTCAAGTGAGTGAAGGTCGGCGTCCATCGCAACGCCGTAGCCGGCGCCGCGCGGATAGCGCATGGCAATGGGCCTGCCGGAGTAAACGGCCGTTTTCAGCATGTGACGCAGTTCGTTTTCATCTTTGGGCGCCATGACCGTCATGCCGGGGAGGTGCCGCAGGTAGGAATAATCGAATACGCCATGGTGCGTCGGCCCGTCGTCGCCCACCAGGCCCCCGCGGTCGAGGGCCAGGGTTACCGGAAAATTCTGCAGGCAGATGTCATGGAAGACCTGGTCGTATGCGCGCTGGGTGAATGTCGAGTATACGGCGGCAACCGGCCTCAGGCCTTCGGCGGCCAGGCCGGCGGCGAAAGTCAGGGCGTGCTGTTCGGCGATGCCCACATCGAAAAACCGGTCCGGAAAAGTCCTGGCGAATTCGGTCAGACCGGTTCCGTCCGGCATGGCCGCTGTGATGGCGACAATTTTCGGGTCCTCGCCGGCCAGTTTAACCATCGTCTCGCCGAAAATGGAAGTGTAAGATCCCGCCGCCCCTTTGCCGGCAATCACTGCGCCGGTTTTAACGTCGAAAGGCCCGACGCCGTGAAAGCGGGAGGGGTTTTCCACGGCGGGCGGATACCCCTTTCCCTTGGTTGACATAACGTGAATAAGGAGCGGGCCTTCCACGTCGTGACATGTCTTGAACACCTCGATCAGCTGCGGGATATCGTGGCCCTGAATGGGCCCGATATACTCGAAACCGAGGGCCTCGAAAAGCGCTCCCGGGGTAAGAAAGCCCTTGAGGGAATTTTCGGCCTTTTTCGCGAAGTGGAGGATATTGTTGCCGATAGCCGGAATGCCCTTCAGCAGCCCCTGCATCTCTTTCTTCAACTCCCTGAAGTAGCTGCCGGTCAGTTTCCTCGAAACAAATGAGGAAAAAGCTCCCACGTTCTCCGATATGGACATTTCGTTGTCGTTGAGGATGACTATGAGCTTCTTGCGCAGGTGGCCCGCCTGGTTGAGAGCCTCGAACGCCAGCCCGCCGGTCAGGGAACCGTCTCCGATTATGGCTATGACCTTGTTGTCCTCTCCCTTCAGGCTGCTGGCGGTCGCCATCCCCAGTCCGGCTGAAATTGACGTGGAGGCGTGTCCGGCGCCGAAGGCGTCGTGAACCGATTCGGAGCGCTTGGGGAAGCCGCTCAGCCCGCGATACTGCCTCTGGGTGGGAAAGGCGTCACGACGGCCGGTGATTATCTTGTGGGTGTAAGCCTGGTGGCCGACATCCCAGATGAACTTGTCCACCGGGGAGTTGAAACAGTAGTGCAGGGCGAGGGTAAGTTCGACACAGCCGAGATTGGACGCGAGGTGCCCGCCGGTCTTCGCGACCGTTTCGATTATGAACTCGCGCACTTCGGAAGCAAGCCGCGGCAGTTCGCTTTCATCCAGTTTTTTCAGGTCGTCCGGCGAGTTGATGTTGTCAAGATACTTGCGCATAAAATGACTCCTGCGGGCGGTTTTGCCTCATCGGGCGTATCCCGCGCCGCGAAACCAGTTGACGGCCTTCTCGAGCGCCGATTTGACCGGCGTCTGGGGCAGCCCCAGTTCGCCGACAGCCTTGGATGAATCGAAATACATGAATTTCCCGGCCATCCTTACGCCCGCCAGGGGAATAAGAGGCTCCCTGCGGGTTATCCGGGAAACAGCCTCGTTGATGTATGCCGCCATGAGAACCGGCGTGTGGGGAAGTCTCACTTTCGGCGCCGGTATGCCTGAAATATCCTCCAACATATCAAAAATCTGCCGAAGTGTCATGTTCCGGTTGCCGAGGATATACTTTTCCCCGACCCGGCCCAGCCTGGCCGCAAGTACATGGCCCTTCGCGCAGTCCTCCACGTCGATGAGGTTCAGGCCTGTGTCCAGGTAGGCCGGCATTTTCCGGTTCAGGAAATCGACGATTATTTTTCCGGTCGGAGTGGGTTTTATATCGAGTATCCCGACAGGGGTGGAGGGGTTTACGATGACCAGGGGAAGCCCCCTGGAAATGAAGGATTCTGCTTCCCGTTCCGCAAGAAATTTGCTTTTTTTGTAATGGCCCACCATGTCCGAGAAGGACACTGGCATGTCCTCTGTTCCGGGAGTGCCGTCGCCGGGATTGCCGAGAGTGCCGACGCTGCTCGTGTACACGACCCTGGAAATTCCCCGCCTGAGGGCAGCCTCCAGGATATTGCGGGTCCCCTGGACATTTGCCGCATACATGGATTTGGGGTCGCATGTCCAGAGACGGTAGTCGGCGGCGGCGTGGAAAAGGGTGTCGCAGCCGGCCAGTCCCTTTTCCAGGCATGCACCGTCGCGCAGATCTCCCTCGAACAGCTCGATATCCAGTCCGTCAAGGTTCCTGCGGTCCGAACCCGCCCTTACCAGGGCTTTTATTTCGCAGTTCTGATCAAGAAGCTCCCTGACCAGTACCGCGCCGATGAACCCGGTTGCTCCGGTGACAAATATTTTTTTCATGCTGTTTTCACGGTGTTTCCATGCGTCCGGTCCGCTTCGCGCGGATGTGGCCGTTACCCCCCGATGGGAGCCCGGCCCACATGCCCGCGGACCCGGATGGATGGCCTGGAACCGGTGTCCCGTTCAGACGAGAGGGTTTCCTGATTTTTCAGTTCGCTTTTCCAAAGAGTGAGCGGTATTTTCCGAGGGCCATTAGCGGGAAGCAATTCCGGTAAATATGGTACTTGATCATGAAATATTTGGGAAAACCCGTGCCGGTAAACTCTTCTTCGTCCCACGTGCCGTCGGCCTTCTGGTTGTTGAGAAGGTATTTTACGCCGTTTTCGATCGACTGGCAAGGCGCGTTGCCGGCGGTCATCAGCGCCAGAAGCGCCCAGCCGGTCTGCGACGGCGTGCTGATGCCGATGCCGGCCAGAGACGGGTCGTGGTAGGACGCGCACGACTCTCCCCATCCTCCGTCGGGGTTCTGCCTGGACTTGATCCAGTTTAACGCCTTCTGGATGTAGGGCTGGGACATGTCCTCGCCGATGGCGGCGAGTCCGCTCAGAACGGACCATGTCCCGTATATGTAATTTACCCCCCAGCGCCCCCACCAGGGACCTTCCGGCTCCTGGGTCTGCCTGATGAATTCCAGCGCCCGCACGGCCGCTGGATGATTTTTCGGGTAGTCGAAGGTACCCATCAATTCCAGCATTCTTCCGGTCAGGTCCGCGGTTGGAGGATCGATCAGCGCCTCCAGGTCGGCAAATGGAATCTTGTTGAGGATATGTTTGGTGTTGTCCTTGTCGAAGGCACCCCATCCGCCGTTCCTGCTCTGCATGCCGAGGCACCAGTTTATGCCTCGCTGTATGGCGTTCTGCTTGGAGCGGTTGTCTTTGACCTGGACGTCCTTGATAGCCATCATGACGATTCCCGAATCATCCACGTCGGGATACCAGTCGTTCAGGAACTCGAATGCCCATCCGCCCGGTTCCAGGTTGGGGCATTTGATTTTCCAGTCGCCCGGTTTTCTCACTTCCCTGTCCAGGAGCCACTGAGTAGCCTTTACCAGGGAGGGGTGGTCCGTCGGCACGTCCGAGTCTATCAGCGCCTTTAATGCCAGTGCGGTATCCCAGAGGGGCGAAACGCATGACTGAAGAACAAGGCTGTTGTCATCTTCTATGCAGAAATTGGCAAGCGCTTCCAGCCCCTTGACTACTGCCGGATGGTCATTGGCGTAACCGAGGCAGTTCAGAGCAAGGATGGAATTGAGCATGGCCGGCTGGATTCCGCCCCAGTCGCCCGTCGGCTCCTGGTGGTCCAGCACCCATTTTTCGGCTATGGCCAGGGCCTTTTTCATGAAGGGCCTGACGGGGCTGCTCTCGTAGATCTTCAGCAGGTGGTCCACGCCTATGAAGAAGTTTTTCCAGGTCAGGATCCCTTCTTCCTTGGTGAATGTATAGTCGATGGGCCTGGGCGGGCGCACGTAAAGTTCCTGGATCCTTGCCCAGGGCGGCAGCTTCCGCACCGGCCTTTCCGCCATTACTATGGACAGCGGAATAATGGTGGCCCGCGACCAGCTGGAAAACTCGTACATGTTGAAATATGCCCAGGTCGGAACAAGGGATAGCTCTATGGGCATCGACGGAACGCCGAACCAGGCGAATTCCCCGAAAAGGGCGAGGAAAATCTTGGTGAAAACCCGACATTTGATGATTCCGCCTTTTTCCAGGATAAAGTCGCGGGCCTTCGCCATGGCGGGATGGCCGGCGTCATAGCCGGCAAGCTTCAGCGCGAAATACGCCTCGACTGTCGTGGAAAGGTCGCCGGGTCCGCCGTAATATATGGTCCAGTATCCTTCGACGGTCTGCTTGCTGAGGATATAGTTGGCCATTTTCCTTTCCCGGTTCTTGTCGACCATTCCGAGAAAGTGGAAAAGCATTATATATTCGGCGGTTATGGTGACGTTTGATTCAAGCTCGGCCCACCAGTAACCGGCCGGCAACTGCTCCCGGAAAAAAAATTCACAACACCTGTGTATGGCAACGTCCAGCGGGCTGTTTTGTTCAATATTTCTTTTCTTCCAAATAGAAGATGGAAGATGATGTACTTTTGCGCCGGTTTTTAATAATGTTGTTTCTTTTTCTTCCCTGGGAGCGCCGTTGAACGACGTTAATGCATTTGATATTGGGTATTTGCAGCTTTTCATTGCATCAAGCTCCTGGTCCGATCAAAAAATAATATTCTTTCACCCGAGGCCATGAAAGCAAAGGAGTAAATAGGAAGTTACTACCATATTTTTTCAAAAAGGTACACTCTTTTCATTATCGGGCACTTTGCGCCATTGGTGCCGGAAAAACAAAAACCAACCTATTTTTGCGCCCTTGAGGAACTGGTGCTCGGAATGGCTCATTTGTCCGGATAATAGCGCAACTTTAAACAGCCCCGGACGCGCAGTTTCTCAGATATGGATTAATATTCACCAGTTTTGCATTTTGGCATAAGCGAAAAGTATCTCAGATAATAATAACAGCAAAATATGTGTTCATTTGAAACGAAAGGAGAGATATTTGAATATTTTTGGTTTGTTAAAGATTTTTCCCTCTAGTTGATATAACTTTAATCACGTTTTTTATTGAGAAACTGAAGCCCATCATTATTGTGCTGTTATTTGCAAACAAGCTCCCGGTTTTTTAGCAAGCCGCTTGGGTTGATTTCGCAATTTGGCTATGTTACCTTAAAAAACTTATTCGCACGAGAGGAAAGATTGTAATATGCCCATGGGAAAGCACGGAAAAGATTTTTTTGGATTTATCGAGCGGAACGCCGGTGCTGTTCTTGCCGTTTCGCTTCTGCTCGCGCTGCTGTCGACGTTTTATACCTGGCGGAAAATGGATTTCCTGACCGGCAGGGATGACCTGATGCCGAAAAATACCCAGTTCCACGCCGATTACCGGGCTTACCGGCAGGAGTTCGGCGATATGGAAGAAATCGTTGTCGTCATTGAATGCGACGATCAGGAAAAGGCCGCCCGTTTCGGTGAACTGCTCTATGGCAGGCTTGCAGCGGACAAAAAATTCAGTGAAGTGTTCTACCCTTACGGGCTGAAATTTTTCAAGGACAACGGCCTGCTCTTCATGCCGTTGTCCGACCTGCAAGCCCTCCGTGATAACATCACCAGGGCAAAGCCGGTCCTGAAGGCCCTTTCTGCCTCTCCTTCCGTTCAGACCCTGTTTTCGACACTCACCGCCCAGATCGACGGATATATCGGAACCGGCCCGCATCCCGCCGGGTCAGGCGAGCAGCTGGCGAGCCTGGCGTTCATGCTGGACAAGCTGGGAAAGGGTCTTGACCGTTTCGGCAAGGGGGGCGGCGCCTCTTTTTCCCTGGAAGAGTTCCTCATGCAGACCGGGCCGGGCGGCAAGGAATCATCCTTCGCCAGTGCGGGCAAAATGCAGATTCTTACCGCCCTGCCGGTCAAGGAAGGGAAGAGTTTCGTGCCCGCCGAGAAATCTATTGCCCAGATCAGGCAATATCTGAAGGAATTGAAGGCAATGCCCGGCTTCAGTGAAGTCAGGGTCGGTCTCACCGGGACCCCCGTGCTCGAATACGAGGAAATGACGACAAGCCAGCGCGACATTTCCCTGGCAACGGTCATATCCCTGGTCCTGACGGTAGTGCTTTTGCTGTTTGCGTTCCGTGGCGCTCTGAATGTCATCGCGGCTATGGTTTCGCTGCTGATTGCCCTGGCGCTGTCGTTCGGCCTGGCCACACTCCTCGTGGGCCACCTGAATATCCTGTCGATGGTGTTTGCCGTGATGCTGGTCGGGATCGGCATAGAGTACGGCATCCAGGTGGTGCTGCGTTACCAGGAGGAAGTCGCCAAAGGCACGGCCGAGCTCCCGGCAATAAGAATAGGGCTGGAAAAGAACGTCTGGGCGATCATCATGGCGGCGGCGACCGTCGCCTGCGCCTTTCTGACCTTCATCTTCACCGACTTCAAGGGAATAGCCGAACTGGGGATCATCGCCGGCTGCGGGATAGCGGTCTGCGTCATCGCTACCTTCACCGTCCTGCCGGCGATGCTGGTGTTGTTCGCGAAGTACAGGAAATCGGGCGAAGGCCGAAGGGCCAAGGGCGAGGGGCAAACCATTAGTGGATCGCAAACATCGGAACCCGGTCCCTCGCGTCTTACGACAACCGTCATGCATATTCTGTTCGGACACCCCAGGATCGTAATCGCAATTACCGTTATTCTTTGCCTGGCTTCAATGTATCCGCTCATGACGGTGAAGTTCGACTATAACCTGATGAATCTCCAGGCGAAGGGACTGGAGTCTGTCGAATATGCCTACAAACTGATGAGAAGTTCGGAGAATTCCGGGTACTTCGCTGTCGTGACCGCGTCCTCGGCCGCCGAAGCCGCCGCCAAGAGCAGGGCGCTGGAGGCGCTTCCCACGGTCGATCACGTTGTCAGCCTGAACAGCTTTGTTCCCGAGGACCAGGAGCGGAAACTGGCGGTGATCGCGGAGATCCGGAAAGAAATGGCGGACGTCGCGCCGGGGAAATACGAGGAGGACCTGAGGGTAATGGAACTTCCGACCGTATTCGAAAACTTCCGCAATGCGGTGCTGAGGCTGGCCGACACCCTGGAGAAGGAAAAAAAGCCTGAAGCCCGCGGAGTCAGGATGTTCCTGGTCAACCTGGACCGGTTCTTCTCGAGGCTGGAGAAGGAGAAGGACACGGGGGCATTGGCCAAGCTCAGGGACTTCCAGGGGAATATGCTGGCGGGCCTGCCGGAGAAGCTGGAGTTTCTGAAATCAAGCCTCAATCCTTCACCGGTGACGCTTGCCGATGTCCCCGCCGAGATGAAAAAGCGATTCGTCGGGAAAGCGGGCAAATACCTGCTCCAGGTGGCCCCGAAACACGAGATCTTCGATTTCGAGCCGCTCACGGCGTTCCTTCGCGATGTTCGCAAGGTTGATTCCCATGCGACGGGGGAGCCGGTCATGGTTTACGAGTCCATGACGATCATGCGTGATGCTTACCGCGGAGCGTTCTTCTACTCATTTATCGCCATCACCGTGATACTGCTGATTACGTTCCGGAATTTCAGGGCGGCAGTCATCGGGCTTGTGCCGCTGATCGTCGGGGTATTGCTGATGGTGAGCGGCATGTGGCTGTTCGGCATCAGCTTCAATTCGGCCAATATCATTGTCATGCCGCTGGTGCTGGGCATCGCCGTGGATTCCGGGATTTACATCATCAACCGCTTCCGCAGGGAAGGGGAGACCAGCGTCGAGGTGGTTTCCCGAAGCGCGGGCAGGGGGGTCATCTATAATACTTTTACCATCATGGCCAGTTTCGGCGCCCTGATGGTCGCACATCACAGGGGGGTCTTTTCCATAGGCGCGATCATGTCCCTCGGAATGGCGTCCTGCCAGGTTGCGTTTATCCTTGTCCTGCCGGCTGTGCTCACGCTGTATGCCGACAGGTACAGGAAGAAGTTGAAGGTTAAAAGCTGAAGGTTGATATAATCGTGAATGAGACAGGTAATTCCCGAAATCCGGAGCCGTTGCGCGGCCCGGTGGCGCTTTGTCGCCTGATCCTGCAACAAAGGGTCGGAACCGGCTGCAAGGTTGCCGACGCCACCTGCGGCAACGGGAAAGACACCATTTTCCTTGCCGGGATTGTCGGAGAACGGGGCAGGGTCTGGTCGTTTGACATCGACAAAAATGCGCTGGAAGCGACGGGGGAAAAACTGCGGCAACACTCCCTGTCTTCGGCGGTGGAGCTTGTCCATGCCGGGCACGAGAGGCTGGGCGAATTTATCAGCGAACCCCTTGACGCCGTCGTTTTCAATCTCGGCTACCTGCCCGGCGGCGTGAAAAGCACGGTCACCAGGCCGGAGACGACGCTGTCCGCCCTCGAACAGTCATTGGGGCTGCTGGTTCCCGGCGGCATAGTTCTGCTGACGGTTTATACCGGGCACCCGGGCGGCGACGAAGAGGGCCGCGCGGTGGATGAATGGGCGGCACGCCTGCCCTCGCCGGGATACAACGTCTGGCGGAGCAGCCTCCTTAACCGGCGGGCTGATGCGCCGTATCTTGTGATGATTGAAAAGGCCGTTTGAACAGCGTTTATCATTTGAAATATCGGATATCCTGTAGGGGCGATCTTGTGATCGCCCGCATCCGGATGCCATCGGCAAGGCGGGCGATCACAAGGATCGCCTCTACGATGGAACTCCAGAAAAAATGTATCTTTTATGCTTCAACAAATCCTTCCATTTATCATTATCGCTCCACCGGCTCTTTACGGGCTCATCTCCCTGTATTGCGCACGGGATTTCTTTTCCCGCCGGGAAAGCGGGAACGCCTGCCTGCCGCCGGTGACCATCCTCAAGCCTGTCAAGGGGACGGACGCTGAAAGTTTCAAAAATTTCGCATCCTTCTGCACACAGGATTATCCCCTGTACCAGATAGTCTTCGCGGCGGCGTCTCCCGACGACCCGGTTATTTCCGTAATCAAAAATCTTATCGAACGTTACCCGGGGGTTGACATTGAACTGGTCGTGGATGGGCGTATCTACGGGGCCAACTACAAGGTCTGCAACCTGATAAATGCCTTCCCCAAGGCGAAGTACGACATCCTGATCGTCTGCGACAGCGATATCCGGGTCAATCCGAACTATCTCCGCGAAGTCTGCTCCGGTTTCTCCGACCCCTCCGTGGGCCTCGTGACTTCACTTTACCGCAGCAGGGAAATCCGGGGAATTGCAACGGCACTGGAAGCGCTCGGGTTCACCGCAGAAATGGTCCCCAACGTGATGGTAGCCCTGAAGCTGGAGGGCCTTTCCTTCGGCCTCGGGGCCTCGATGGCGGTGCGCAGGGAGGCGCTGGAGAAAATCGGCGGATTCCCGGCTCTCGTCGATTACCTGGCGGACGATTACCAGCTCGGCAACATGGTGCATCGCGCCGGCTACAGGCTTGCCCTGTCCGGTCATTTCGTGGAAAGCGTCATGAAAAGGGAACGCCTGCCGGGAATACTCTCCCGTCAGCTCCGCTGGGCCAGGACCATGCGGGTCAGCCGCCCCGCCGGGTATTTCGCGTCCGGCATCACCCAGCCCGTCCCGATGGCCCTCCTTGCCCTCATTGCTTCAGGCTTTTCCCCGGCCGGATGGCTGGCCTTTGTTCTCCTCGGCTTAACGCGCGTCATCGTGGTTTTTTGCTACAGCCGGTTCTTCGTCGGTGACCGGCTCGTCCCGCGTTATGCCTGGCTCCTCCCCGTCAGAGACTGCCTTGCCTTCGGCACATGGGCTCTCTCCTTCCTCGGCAACCGCGTTACCTGGCGCGGCAACAGATTCCGCCTGCTTCCGGGCGGGAAGATAATTGAGATCGATAATTAAATTGCTACCCCGGCTGGAAACCGAGGAATATTTACATGTGGCCGGGCTTTTCCGAAGTATAATCGTGCTATTTCACGCAAAAAAGACAATACCGTGGTAACTGCCCGATATTTGCTGTTTTAACTGAAATAGAGAGTTGAAGACTCAGGATTGACATTTGTTCCGGAAAGGTATTCCCACAAATTCAATTTAGCCCCTGATCGATAGTGCTTAGCCGCATCCCGCCCCGCTTTACTTTCCCCGATATCCTTCTATACTTCAAATTAAAAGGCTGAAAGTATCAGGAGGTCTGCTTGTATTTCATCGTGGATCAGCTCGGCCGGATTACCCTTTCGCTTCTCCGGGAGATGGGGAGGATGATGAATTTCCTGCTGTACTCCGTTTACATCATCTTCCGGGCGCCAGGCAAGTTCATCGCCATCATTAAACAGATTCATTTCATCGGCGCGAAATCCTTTTTCGTCATATTCCTCACCGCCTCCTTCACCGGCATGGTCCTGGGTCTGCAGGGGTATTACACCCTGCGCAAATTCGGCTCGGAGGGGATGCTCGGTTCGGTCGTCGCGCTGTCTCTCATCCGGGAGCTGGGGCCGGTGCTGTCCGCCCTTATGGTCACCGGCCGCGCCGGTAGCGCGATCGCGGCGGAAATAGGGATCATGAGGATTACCGAGCAGATTGACGCGCTCGAGGCCATGGCCCTTGAGCCTTTCAAATACCTGATCTCACCCAAGATCCTTTCGGCGCTGATCGTCCTGCCGCTGTTGTGTTCGATTTTCGACGTGGTGGGGATTTACGGCGGCTACGTAGTCGGAGTGAAGCTTCTCGGGGTAAACCCAGGGGCATATTTCAGCCAGATGGAAAAAAGCGTCGAATGGAAGGATGTGTATTCAGGATTGATTAAATCCGTGTCTTTCGGGCTCATAATCTCCTGGATATGCAGTTACAAGGGATTCTATTCCGGGCGCGGGGCGGAAGGT